>PGXB01000017.1 GCA_002838945.1 candidate division Zixibacteria bacterium HGW-Zixibacteria-1 | reverse complement strand
CCCAGGGCATGACATTCCTCCTCATCTAAAGAAGGAAAATACCCTATACTGTAACATATGTCCTGATACATTCTGTAATCAATCTCCTGATACAATACATTGAATACGCCCTTTTAAAATCGGTTAATCTCAAATTGGGCGTATATCCCTTCCTTCGTCAGGATCTTCAACAATACGTCCTTACCAATACAATTTCACCACCACTTTGATGGTAATTCCGTCCGGGGGGTATTATAGAGGGAGCATAATATGACTAAGGCTATGAGTACATCAAATATTTGGATCGCCCATGACTTATATAGGTCAGACTATTTTTTTACCGGAAAAGAATCCCCACAATTTTTTAAAAACGCAAAAACAAACCCAATTCCCCATAACACGCTATATCATTACGGCTTATAGCGATAAATACCTTGATACTTTGAAGTGTAGAACATCAATCTGTTGTTAAAACGGCTCAATAGTAGGCGATTCCGCCATCATAATTGTCAATATAATATTGAATATATAAAGTGCATCACAATTAGTCGCGGAACAATTATTGTGCGCCAAATTATTGATTTGAAACAGCTAACCCGTTATAAATCAAACGCTTCGATACCCGCACGATTCCGGAACGGAAATTGCTTCATTCCCTTAGTGATTGAACTGCTTAGTTTTATATTGACCGTTATGAGAGGAAACAGTATTATCGCCGGTATAAGGAAAAAGGAAAATTACCATTGGAGGGTAGAATGCTTCGTAATATAGCTTTTGGAACCTTGGTTATCGGCGCGCTGTTTATAATGGCAGTGTCCTGCCCGGCCCAGACCGGCAGTTATTTCGGCAAGGAACCGGCCCGGACACTTTATGATATCCCGCCGCGGGTGTTGATTGATGCCCCGACCGCGGGAACTCTGCCGAGAGGAAGTTTTGACATCATGATGAGCGTTTACAGCAATGGCGGCATCCTCGGAAAAACCTCGATCGGGCTTTCCAACCGGTTTATGGTCGGTATGTCCTATGGGGCCGAGGGAATCATTTCCGACCGCACCGCCAATGCCAATCCCGAGATCGAGTTCAATGTCAAACTGCGGTTGATCGACGAGAATTATTATCTGCCCGCTTTTGCCGTCGGCTTCAATTCTCAGGGTTATGGCGCTTATATCGACGACCGAAAACGCTATACCTACAAATCAAAAGGTTTCTACGGTGTCATCAGCCGCTCTTTCATGCTGCAGAACTTGAACGCCGGGGTCCATGCAGGGGCCAATTATTCGCTGGAATATGATTATGATAGCGAAGAGGAACCATCCTTCTTTTTCGGCATGGATGCCCGCTTCAACTATAATATCGGCTTCTTTATTGAGTACGACCTGGCTCTCAACGACAACCGTTCCTCAATCGGCTATGCCAAAGGGCGCGGCTACCTCAATGCCAGCCTGAAATGGATGTATTCCGAAAACCTGGAACTTGAATTTGTCGTCAAGGACCTGCTCCTCAATCGCCGGGAGGATGCCTCAACCTTTGGAAGAGAATTGCGTTTTACTTATATTGAATTCTTTTAGACCTTGAATGGAGATATTATGAAAAAGCATTTTACCCTGTTAATACCTTTGTTGGTCCTCTCATTTCTTATATCCGGCTGCTATACCAAAATCGCCCAACCTGGTGATGAAGGCAGTTATCTCGAAAGAAATGATACCAGTGCCGATGATAATTATGGAAACACGCACTATTATTATCCGAGCTACTGGACGCTTTACGGCAACTGGGGGCATTATTATGCCCAGCCCTGGTGGTATGATTATTATGACGGCGGCCACTATTACGACGATGATAATGGCGGCGAGTCACCGCGTCCGGAAGTCCCCGGCCAGGCAACCCGGCCCGGCAGTCGTTGGCAGCCTACGGGGCTCGACGGGGCCAATCAAATCAGTACCGGCAGTTCGGCGGGTTCGACCGGCGGGACAACCAGCGGCAAACAAACCTCACCCGAAACTAAAGATAAACCGGAAACGAAGAAAAAAGAAGAACCTTCCAAAAACGACGATTCCAAAGAGGAAACCAATCAGCCCAAGGGGAGGTGGCAGACAAAATGAAATACTCAGGCTTAATATTAATATTGGCTGCCGGCATCATGATAGCTTCACCGGTTGCGGCAAGTTATCTTAATAATGCCAATGAAGTCATCGCCGGAAATTTATCCGGTATCGGCGCCAAAGAAATGGCCATGGGCGGGACCGGAATGATGTCCATCGACGGCTCCTCGCTCTTCTATAATCCGGCCAATCTGACCCGCGTACCCAGGCTTGAATTTATGCTTGGAATGTCCTATCAGAAATATAAGACAGACATGGAAACCAATGCCCCGTCTCTTGGAACCAGTTACGATGCCAATGACTCACGGGCCAATACCCGTATCAGTTCGGCCATTATGACCATACCATACCCCACCTATCGCGGGTCCCTTGTCTTTGCGTTTGGCGTGGGGCGCACCACCGATTTTGACCGTATCAGCAATTTCTATTTCGAGGAAGACAATGCCGGCGAAATCACGGCCACGAGTGAAAAGGTCAGGGAAACCGGCGGCATCAATCAATGGTCCTTCGGATTCGGTGTCGACCTGTCACCACGCGTTGCTTTCGGCGGATCGATCAGTCTTTACCACGGCAAACATAAATTGAATCTTCAGTCCCCTCTTTACACGGCTGGATCGCTGGTATCTGACTATGAGCAGTTCCTTGAATACCGCTATCTCGGCTATGGCGCCAAGATCGGTCTCGGGATGCAGTTGTCGCCGCGAATCGGTATCGGGATGGCTGTCGAATCGCCGGTTGCATTCAGTATCGATCAGGACGGCTCCGAGGTTGACGGCAGTGACATCAGCTATTACTCGACCACTGAATATGATCTGAAAAAACCGTTCGTTTTTTCAGCCGGCGCGATCGGCCGTTTCGATTATTTGACTTTGATGGCCGACATCGATTATACCGACTGGAGTCAGATGTCATATTCCAAAAATCTGGCGATGGAACTGCTCAGCAGTGATCTTGAAGATGCTTACCGCGAAGTGGTTCGTTTCAGAATCGGAGCGGAATATGTCATTCCCAATATCGATCTGGCCCTGCGCGGCGGCTTTTTTAATGACCCCCCTCCCCTACAATGAAACCCTGTCATATAAGCGCGACACCCGTTACGGATACAGCTTTGGCTTCGGCTTTCTGGTCGATCAGGTAATGATGATTGATCTGGCCTATGTGCACGGATCATTCAGCAACAGTTTTGTTCTGGAGAGCGGCGACTTTGTCAACAGTATCGCCTTGAATGAAGATGTTACCACCGACCGTCTCTTTATGACGGCATCATATAGATTTTAATTTCACTCTGTTCTAGGTCGAAAAAAGGCGGTCTCGCGACCGCCTTTTTTCATGCTGTATTAATTTTATCTCAGATATTGTCCCAGCGCGATATGATCATCTTAACGAATTCTTCGACTTGAGCAAAAACCCCCGCCTGGAATTGTTTCGATCTGGCCAGATCGAAATCCGGCAGCCCTTCATTCGGTTTGTACTGCAATATTGATCCCGGTACCGGAAAGATATCGGCGCCCGAAATGTAATGATACGGCATGTTGTCGTCAAGCTGCGACTTGTCCACCAGCGTTTCATCGATGGCCTGAATCATGGCTGTCTCATTATTGCCGGCATGACCGCCCGCTTCACCGTAAATTTCCTCGACCAGGTCTTCGCACAATTCCCACCAGTGGATGATGGCTGTATTGATGCGATATTCGTAATAAAAATCATGAGCGGCCGTCTTCAGGGATGTATTATTGCCGCCATGTCCGTTAAGAACAATAATCTTCCTGAAACCGACATCGCGCAGCGATTTTAGAATATCAAAAACAAAATTCTGAAAACTATCCGACTTGACAGTCATCGAACCGGGATAACCATAAAGCGATTTGGTGATTCCGTAATTCAACGTCGGCGCGATAATGGCATTAATCTTGTCGGCCAGGTTAAGGGCGATCGAATCGGGAATAAGATTGTCGGTTCCCAGGACTGTTACACCATGAGCCTCGACCGTGCCGACCGGAAAAATGACCGTATCAATTTTACCCGGAACAAGCTCGCGAACATTCTTCCAGGTCAGTTTCTGAAGTTCTCTTTGCATATTTGTTTACCTGTTAAGATATCTGTCGAGGACGATTTCAGTTTCTTTGGCTGAAATTTCGTCGCCTTCGAGGCGATATTGATTTATATCTCTGATAAGATATTCCAGATCCTCATGATGCTCGACAGCGTACCACAGCTCAAGCTCCGACCAGGTCAGTCCCTGTTCCTTGAAATGATTCGCCACCTCGGCATATATGGTTGGAGATTTCCAATCGAATTGCGACATCTTGACATGGCATTTCTCGGTCATGCCAAGCAGGTAATACCTGCCCTCGACCGTCGGCCCGAAAATGGCATCGGAATTCTTGAGCAGCTTCAGCGCCGTCTTAAGCATATCAGCTTTCAATGTCGGCGTCCTGCTGCCGATGAAAAGGATATGTTTGTAGCCTTCATCAAGACAGGAACAAAAAACCTTTTCCATTTTTATCCCCCACCTTTCCGGCGGAAGGATACTAATCTTCAGCTCATCTTCCAATATTCTGGCCTTACGGCCTTTCAGTTTCTTCTTTAGATATTTCAATATGGTGTTGACCGACTTTTCGGTCTTGGGCAACCCGGCATAAAAGAGACGGAAGTCAACCGACTTCAGATCAAGGATGTTGACCAATGTGTCGGCGATAAAGGCCTGATGCAAAAATTCAATTTCTTCCTTCAACAGGTAATCGCCGATATTCAGTTCGGAACCATCTTCCTCTGTTTCCTGAATACAAATCGCCAGAACGGCTTCATTTTTCTTTGTTTTGGACATATCATTCATATCTTTAATTTTCATTCCCAGTTTCGCCAAATATAAAGAAGCCTTTTCCTCTCGTCAAGAGCAGGATTCTTTTTTTTACATCCAAATTAGCCAAACCAATGATGGTATTAAGTGTTTAAGGTGTATAATGCGGAGATGAGCGCCAAATTGCCTTGACAAACAAAGTTATGCTTCGGTATAATTATGTTTTAATTTCAGGAGGTTGACCAGATCGATGAAAAATCATTATAAGCCCGTTTTATGGATATGTTTTATCATGGTTTTGGCGATGACTTATTTCGCCGCCGCGATACCGGCAGCCGCTTCCAACGGTGTTTTCGGTGATTTTGGAAATGCACAGGAGGAGCAACTGGCCGAGATTATAACGGTAATTTCCAATAGTTCCCTGCAACCCGGCAAAACCTATGACGCGGCGGTAATCATCAATATTAAAGAAAACTGGCACATCAATTCAGTAAAACCATTTCAAGACTGGCTTATACCGGCGGAGCTTCATATCGATACAACCAATGAGTTTACGCCGTTAAATATCACTTTCACCGGGGCATCAACCATTTTTCTGCTCGGCGAGAATATGTCGGTCTATAACGATAGTGTCATTATCCGATTCAGCCTGGCCGTTGATGAAAATACTGCCGGAGGCGATTACACCGTCCCGGTACTTTTTACCTATCAGGCCTGTAATGACAAGGAATGTCGGCCGCCTATGACGCTTTCCGATGTGATAGCCGTTACCGTCGGTGTCGAAGGACAGCCGATCAACCAGGAAGTATTTGCCGCGAAGATTACTTTCAGCGATAGTGGTAAACCGTCACCGGCCGGCGCTGAGCAGGAATCTGACCTTGGGCGACTAATCGAAAAATATGGTTTTTGGGGTTATTTCCTGGCCCTTGGATTGGCCTTTATTACCGGTTTACTGTTGTCATTTTCTCCCTGTACTTATCCCATGATTCCAATCACTGTGTCGATTTTCGCGGGGCAGGATCGAAGTATCGGGAAAGGATTCATATTATCCCTGTTTTATGTTGGTTCCATGGCGGTAATGTATGGAATAATGGGTCTGATTGTATCGCTCGTGGGCGGTGTTTTCGGCGCCTGGCTGGCCAGTCCCGCAGTCGTCATCGGCATTGCCGTTGTTTTTGTAATATTTGCCCTGTCGATGTTCGGCGTGTATGAATTGCAGGTACCTTATTCTTTACGCCAGAAGCTGGGAACCAAACAGGCCGGCGGCGGTGTGGGTGGATCAATAGTCCTGGGCATTGTGGCGGCTTTGGTGGTGTCACCATGTGTCGGTCCCTTTGTAGCCGGGATACTTCTGTATATAGCCACCTATGGTTCACCGATATTCGGCTTCATTACCCTGTTTGTTTTTGCGATCGGTCTGGGGACTCTATATATTTTAATTGGCACATTTTCATCGGCGATCAGCGCCCTTCCGGGTGCCGGAACATGGATGGAGACGGTCAAGGGCTTTTTCGGGTTCGTTCTCCTTTTCATGGCTCTCTACTTCCTGCGTACGATTATTTCGCCGGTCTGGTTTGCCGTCATGGCCGGATTGTTGTTAGTTGCCTTTGCCGTATTCGGGGGCGCCTTCGACAGGCTGACATCCGAGGACGGACTCTTTCCACGATTGAAGAAATATCTTGGCATTCTGGCCTTTTTGGTCGGTGCCTACCTGCTTCTCGGCACAATGTTAGGCAGCGGCTTTCTACTGCCGGAGGGGGTCAGTTTCGCGGGTGGCGCAATGGGGAATTCTTCCCGCGTCGAGGAGAAACTAATTCCATGGAAAACCGATTTGGAGATGGGTTTGGCTGAAGCCAGATCTCAGGGCAAGCCGGTACTGATTGATACGTGGGCGACCTGGTGCGTTAACTGTCGTGTTCTTGAGAAGAAAACATTTGGGAATCTCGAGGTTGCCGCCGAGTCCGAAAGGTTCTATCCCTTAAAAATCCAGCTCGAAAAATCGGGCACGCCCGAGACCAATGATTTCATGATGCGGTTCGGTATGAAGCACTATTCGCTTCCAACGACCCTGTTGCTGGATTCAGAAGGCAATGTTCAGAGAATTATGCAGGGGGTTGTTGGACCGGATGAAATGATTGCCGAAATGCGCAAGGTGCATTGAAAACCGAGATAATTCAACTGTGGGGCTGGAATCGACGATATCCTGAGAGGTTTCTCAGTCTTCCCGCTTTTTGAGACTCAGAATACCGGCCATATCTTCCTTGATTATCCGATATAATTCTTCCTTGTCGATCTTCTCAATAATCTTTTTGGCCAGCTTTTCTGACAGTACGTCAACCAGATTGTTGACGAAATGATGTATCTCCGCCTGATTAAATTCCCGCTCGGACGCCGGCTGCATTTCCTCAGCTACTGCAACGGTGGTTTCTTCGGGCTGCCCGGATGGATCTTCAGGGACCCCCGAACTTATATTCTGAACCTCTTTTTTGAATTCCGAGATAAATTCATCGACGCCGCCGGGACTTATCGATGGCTCGGATTCAAATTCTTCCAGCGAAGAGTCGTGTGATTTTGAAGATGGAATATTGATTGGTTCAACTGAGTCCCGTGTTGACCTTGTTATTAATTCAGAATCTTCGCCTGATTGTGGATCATCGTCATACTTCGCGGGAGCCGTGGTTTCTTTCTGCATTTCCTTTATAAACCAGCGATAATCATGATCCGAATCGACTTGCTCGGTCTTATCAGGCCGCAATTGATCCGGCTCCATAAGTCCATATTGATCCGAGGCGATCTCCAGCTTGGAAGATGATGAAAAATCCGATTCCAAATTTTCCTCAACCGGTTCCTTTTTGGTCGGTTCATCACGAATCATCAGCGATTCAACTCGATCGCTGTCATTCATGCCGTTCTTTTCTTTTTCTTCTTCCGGGCGATGAATCTCAAAAATATCTTTTTGCGGAGCCTTTAATTTCAAATCCGGTTTCATATTCAAGCTGGTCTTATCCATTATTTCCGATTCCTCGACTTCGATTCTGTCTATACCCAGGGCAGCATCCAGAAATTCATCGTCAACGGCCTCCATCGAGAGCGGCTCGACTGCCTCGATTTTTTCCTCGGGCTGTTCTTCGATCCCGCCCCCGACGAATAAACGTACGCGTTCGAGAAAGTCCTTGGGATCAAAGGGGCGCGGCAGAATGACCTCATCCGGATATGGCAGGGATCTTCCTTCGGGATCGGCGATCAGGAGGATTGGTATCGATGAGGTATTTTCGCTCTCTTCCAGAGTATCATACAGATAAGCTTCCTGGGCGTCACGCATATCGGCGCCGACAATAACCATATTGGGCTGACTGGTAATAATCAGTTCTTTTGCCTTTTCCACAGTTGAGGCCGTAATGACATCATAGCCATTCTGATGCAGGATTGACTCGGCAATGCTTCTGATGGCATCCGATTTTTCGGCAACTAATATCTTCTTCCTCATAATCCAATCCGCCCTAGATGGTTTTATTGTCCTTATTAGATAATATCTGGCTGGCGTCCTCAAGAAATTTACGGTCCTCTTTGGAGATATTTTCGAGACCAACCTCATTTATCTTATCTAGTATTTTATCGACCCGTTTCATGATTTCTTCGGCTTTTTGTCTATTCTTTTCGATCTTTATCTCTTTCTTCTTGAGCCGCCGCGACTTAAGCCAATTTGGAATTATCCGCAAGCGCCAGTCTGTCTTGATATAAATAAAGCCCACAATGGCGCCTCCAAGATGAGCCAGATGGGCCACATTTGACCCGGAAGCCACGAAATTGAGCAGCGCAAAAAGGGGAATTGCCCAGCGGACTTTCATGGGAAATAGAAAGAAAATGTATAAAATTCGGTCAGGAAACATAAACCAGTAGGCCACCAGCACGCCGTAAATGGCTCCGGAAGCTCCTACAATCGGATATGACAGGCCCGGATTGAATACCAGTGACATCAAAGCGCCGCCAAGCCCGCACAATATGTAAAATTTCAGAAAAGACCGCGACCCCCACCGATACTCGATTTCCGTCCCAAACATCCACAGCGCAAACATGTTAAAGAAAATATGAAAAAAACCGGCATGCAAAAACATGTACGTGAATATTTGAAAGGTGTAGTTTGGAAATTCCCGGTAAAAAAGCGCCGGCGTAAGACCAAACGTTCCCGCCAGACCGGCCGCCGTGAAATTCTGGATCAGATAGACCAGCCCATTGACTATTAACAGGTATCTAATAATCGGACTTAGTGATCCCGGTCCGATTTGAAATCCGCCCGTATTTTGATAATATGGGTTATTTGGCCTCATCATTTAACCTATCGGCATTTAATTTAAGCCTCTTCATCTATATATTTAACGCCGTAATGGGCGAAAGTCAATATCTGACGGCGCTTTTGGATGCATTTATGGATTATCGGTCTTCGACTTATCGGCCAGGTTTTTCTTTTTGTTTTTGCCCAACTGGACATCGCATGATGGCCCCATTCAGGTCGGAACACCGATTTTTGGCAGGACTATTTTCACCAGAATAAACCAGATAACCAAAAAAGCCAGAAGGAATATTATATCATAGGTATCCATAATTGCCCCCGATTATCCTTTGACGAGACGGCAGTGTTCCTTATAAATACACCTGTCCATAACCATCATCAATCCCGCCTTCTCGCCCAGGTGGAAAGCCTCGGGCGAAACCACCGATTCCTGAAGCCAGACTGCTCCGGCTCCGCAGGTAATGGCCTGTTCGACAATATTGACCGCCTCTGACGGTCGTCGGAAAACGTCAACAATGTCAATCTTTTCCGGAACCGACTCCAAATCCGGATAACTTTTCAGGCCCATTATTTCTTTTTCACCGGGGTTGATCGGAATCACCCGATACCCCTTCTGTACCAAATAACCGCCCACTCGAAAACTGGGGCGTTCCGGGTTGGAGGACAAACCCACCACGGCAATGGTCCCGGAATTATCCAGTAATTTTCTGATATCTTCCGATGATGGGTTTTTCCATCCTCCCGAATTTTCGCCGTAAGCCGGCATATCAGCCAATGACCTTTGTCAAATGGTTAAGTAATTGAGCCTTGGGAAGGGCGCCGACAACCTGGTCCACCAGTTTGCCATCCTTGAATATCAAGAGCGAAGGTATCGACATAATTTTGTACTGGCTGGCTATCTGTGTATTGGTATCAACATCCATCTTGGCTACTTTAACCTTTCCGTTGTAGTCCTTTGCAATTTCCTCCAGGATAGGCGCAATCATTTTGCACGGACCGCACCAGGGCGCCCAGAAATCGACAATAACCGGAACCTCTGATTTTATTACTTCAGAATCAAAAGTAGCGTCACTAATCTCGACCGGTTTGCTCATTTCTTTCCTTTCTTAAATTTAATTTATCATTTCTGGTCTTCTAACAATTCTCATATTAATTTGTTCCCAGCATTGAGTTACGAACGAGGGCAACCGGGATTGTACCGTATGATAGCAGTTTATTATGAATTTCCTTAATCTTTAATCCGGGATTATTTTCTCGATAACTCTTCAGAAGTTTGTCAATTTCCAGTTGACCGATAAGATAGCTCAACGGCTGGGTCGGCGACTGGGTATAACGGTTGACTTCAGCCTCGGCATTACTCCTTTCAAGGCGCGCGACATCCACCAGCATATCGACCGCATCTTCATAACTGCAGCCATGCATGTGCAGGCGAACATCAAGAACGATACGGCAGGCGCGCCATAATTGATCCTTCAATTGAGTCAACTGCGTCTTATTATCACTGTAATATCCCTGTTCATTCATCATTTTCTCGCAGTACAACGCCCAGCCCTCGGCAAATACCGACGTCCCGAAGATTCGCCGGATTCTTGAATCCACCCGGTTGGCATGACAATACTGAAGATGATGCCCCGGGTAGCCTTCATGAAGCGTTCGGACCGAAATTGCGGCCCGACTGTGTCCGGCCAATTGCTCCTTCTGTCTCTGCCGGTCGGCCTTTTCATCGACAGGCGTCACCCAGAATATTCCCTCATGGGTCTTTTCGAAAGGGGGGGCGACAAATAGGCCGCATAAGGATAAGTGTTCCGATGGCTTGCGGGCGTCTCAATAACTTTCAGCGATTCCCCGTCCGGAATGGATACAAGATCATTTTCGAGCACAAACTTGCGGGACTTGATGATCTCGGCGCGATAATAATCAAGCAGGGCTTCCTTTGACGGAGTATCATTCTTGATTATTTCAATCACTTCGGTCCAGTCCGCCTCGGGACTGATTCGCCCGGCCAGATTTTTGATTTCCCCAATGGTCGTCTCAATAAATTTAAGGCCGATTTTCTCGATATCTTCCGGATTGTATGGCAGCAAATGAAATTCCCTGAGAAGAAATTCGAAATATTCCCTCCCGGCGGCAAAATCACCTTCCGGCTTTTGCGACAGTTCATTCGTCAGAAACTCAGAGTAATGCTTGAAGGCTTTCGATGCCAGTGTGGCCGCGGCCAGCATATCATTCTTCAGGCCGTCTGCCTGCACTGCTATATTCAAGATGATGTTGGAAAAAAAACTTTGAGCCGACTGCGCCGATGCCTGACCGATCTTATTCCAGACCGCCGGGATCGAGTCGGCATCGCCGAGATTCTCCATACCCTGCTGCAACAGCCGCGGGACCTGCTTCAGCCTGCTTATAAGAGCTTTATAACGGATCTCTTCCGGCGCAAATTCACGAAGGAGAAGCGCCATGCATGAAAAAACAGCCAGATTAACATAAATTGAAGGGTCTCGGCGATAACGGGAAAACAATCTTTCGGAGATGATATCTTTCTTTAACTGGCCTTCAAGAATTTTAAGATCAAGCATTTTGTCCTGCGTTAAGGTCCCGCTGTTTTTGAAACCCTCCAGCCGGGCAAGATATTTTTCTTCCCTTTGAATAAACTGCAGAAGACTCCGTTGATCGACCTGGTCCAGCTCACAATCATAATCATGAATCCCCTCGAAAGTGGCCTCGGTCGGCTTAAACCGCCAACGCTCCAATAGGAATTCATCAACCAGCTTATCAAATGCATGATTGTCGTATCCGCTGTTATTCATATGTTATAATTTTCTGCGAAATCGAATTGCTATAGTTCGTGACCTGGTCGACAAATGCCTCAAGTCGGGTCTCCTCGCCGGTATCTTTAAGTCCTTCGTAGCTTATATTAAGCCATGGGATATCATGAAAATCATGTGAGACTTTTCTTGACAGTGAACTTACAATGGTTCCCGGCATGCAATTAAACGGCATGCAGTTGATGATTCCGGAAGCGCCTCTTCGGACAAAATCAATCGACTTGCCGATGGACAGTACCGCCTCGCCCCTGACTTCAATCGGTAAATATGGGGCCGCCAGCTTTGTAATATTGATCACCGAATCTTCATGGTCAATCGGCAAATGTCGGTCAAATGACTTTTCCATTTTGTGTTCATCGCGGCTCTGAATAATCTGCTGTAAATATGCCGCCACAACGCCTTTCCAGTTCTTTTTATAAATCGAATCCAGGCGAAACGTATACGTCGTGTAATTGACCCACTCGGCCAGGGTGGCCAGTTTGACTTCCATGCCCAGTTTCTCGAGCTTGGTTATCAAATGATTATTGGAGAAACGATTGTTGCGAAGGTAAATTTCTCCGACCAATCCGACCACCGGTCTGGGATTGCCGAGGACGGGAATTTGGCTGAATTCTTTTGCAGCTTCCTTTGCCAGATCCACGGGATCGCCGCCGGCAAGGATATGATCCTGGACCTTGTGAAGATACTTATAATAGACTTTTTCGGCAGTTCCTTTTTCTGTTTCATATGGTCTGGTCTTTAACAGGCTCTTGATCAGACAGTCAACGAAAATAACCGATCGCCACCCCAATTTACGAAAGGCACCGGTGCCCAATCCGAACTCGGAATATGAGTTGTTTGAATTGGGTGAAAATATCGGAACATTCGGATAGCCCAATTCATCCAGCACGATACGATGATATTTACTGTACTGGCCAAAGCGGCAGGGGCCTTCCGCGCCAAACATCAGGAAAACGGAATCATCCGGTTTGAAATCTTTTGATTTAACCTGGCGAATCATATCGCCGGTAGTGACAACGCATGGAAAACATTCCTTCCCGGAAGTAAACTTCTTACCATAGTAAAGGCTGGTTTCATCCGGCTCCGGCAGGACCTCGGCATTGACGCCAAATCTTTTCAGACTGGCGGCGATGGGATAAGCGTGATCACACATGTTCGGTACGTAAACAATTTTATTGCGGGGCGAAAATTTCTTGCCGGTCAGACTGAACTCCGAAACAGAGGGGTGATATGAGTAAAAACGTAGTGAATCCAGAAAGGCTTCGACCCTCGTGATTAAACCGGCATCAGCCGAATGTTCATCCAATTCGAGTTGCAGGTAAGGCTTCCCTGACATCAGCCGCCTGAAAAAATGAGTTATAAACGAATCGGGGCCGCATCCGAAGGAGGTCAAATATACGGCGTACAAATTAGGATGCTTTCTTATAAAACTTGCCGCCGCCATTATTTTTCGTCCATACAGCCAGTACATGGTGGCGAGGTCCTTAGTATCGAGATCCAAAGGCAGGAAATCAATTGGAATTACCTTCAGCCCCATTTTCCTAATCTTGGAAGGAATCTCCAGCGATAATCGGCGATCGATGCCGTTATATGGCCGGCTGACCAGCACAATGCATTTTTCATCCGGCTCGAGGGAATCCAAAATTTCCTTCCCCTTGGTTATCAACCCGCTTCGGAAAAGATCGTAAGCCTTCATGCCGTTCTCTATGGCCCGTTTCAGATCTTTATCTTTTGCATGTAATACTTTAAGGAGAGGTTGTAAGTGGCTGAACATTTTAGTTTTATTTCTGACGATTCTTATCGGAAGGCCGATGTATTCAATGCCGGCGGCCTTGAAATCAAATTTTGCATTAATTGTATTTGAAATCGATTGCACATAAGGACATATATAACTGCCCTTTTCCATGTTCTCGTTTTCCGTAAACTTGATTATTCCGGGCAGGAAAATATAGTCCACCTGTTTCTTGATAAGATTCTGGACATGACCGAAAGTCATTTTGACCGGAAAACAGGTTTCGGCGGAAAACATTTCCAGTGAATCTTCGACGATTTCATGATTGGAAAGATCCGAATTAACCACTTCAAATCCAAGTGTCTCAAAAAAGGCTCTCCAATAAGGAAAGTATTCAAAAAATTGAAGGATCCTGGGAATACCGACTCGACCTTTAACCGGCTTGCTTGTATCATGTTCGATGTATCTCTTCATCAGCAGCCGCTGCCGGAAATTGACATAATCCGGAATCTTTGTTTCTTCTTCCTCACGCCGCTTAACATCGTATTTTTCACAGCGGCTTCCGTAGTAAAGCGGCTCCTCTCCCTCGACTTCCACCTTGTGGATTTCGCACATATTGGAGCAATCTTCACAGGTAAAGGTGCTCAGGACATATTTTCGCCGGGAAAGATCAAATCCCTTGAAATTCGAACCGTTCCCCTGGTCGACTTCCATCGCCAGGATGGCGGCCCCTATTGCGCCCGTGACATCATGATGAGGCGGAACCGTGACCTTTTTCCCCGTTAACTTTTCGAAGGCCGCCACGACGCCTTTGTTCCAGGCGACTCCTCCCTGGAAGAATATATTGTCACCAACCTTACGATCTCCGACCACCTTGGTCAGGTAATTTGATGCTATGGAATAGGCCAGACCGGCAATCAGATCATTGGTAGAGGCCCCGCCGCGCTGATGGCTGACCAGATCCGATTCCATAAAGACGGTGCAGCGTTCGCCGCATCCGACCGGGCATTCGGCCGCAAGCGCCCGATCTCCGAACTCACGTTCAATATTGATATCCAGTTTCTCAGCCTGTTCCTGTAAAAAGGATCCGGTCCCGGCGGTACAGGCCTTATTCATTTCGAAGTCGATTACGGTCTTATTATTTAAAGAAATATATTTTGAGTCCTGACCCCCGATTTCAAAAATCGTATCAACGGTGGGATCAATATTGATAGCCGCTGTCGCCTGGGCTGTAATTTCGTTTTTTATAATATCCGCTCCCACAAAATCGCCTGTAAGATATCTTCCGGAGCCGGTTGTACCAACACCCACCACCTTGACTCGAATGCCGACCTCATCCCCGATTTCCTCAAGACCGCGCCGGACAGCTTCGATTGGCCGTCCTTCGGTCATTAAATACCGCCTGGCAACAACATTTTTGTCCTTATCTATTAGAACCAGGTTGGTCGAGAGAGAGCCCACGTCGATCCCGAGGTAAACTTCAAGATTATCAATATTTTGAGTATATTTTTGGGCCGTAATAGCATAGTATTTTGAATCCGGGTAATCAAAAGTAAGCCTTTCACGGCCATTTTGCTGGATTTCCCGGTAATTCAGGTAACCGGAGATCTTGTGGGTGTCTATAAGAGCGGATTGGCTTTTGGTTGATTTACCGGCCATCATGGCCGCGCCGATGGCGCCAATCACGTTGAAATGTTCTGGGACGATCAATTGACCATCTTCGATTTCCAATATATCAGTGAACGCCCGGATAACACCCGGATTGGCCGCCACCCCCCCTTCGAAAGCGACCGGTGGGATAAATTTCTTACCGCGGGCGATGGCGCTCTTAAAATTGCGTGCGACCGCATAACAGAGGCCGGCCACAATATCAAAATCGGGAGTGGCGATTTGCTGAAGGTGGATCATGTCGGATTTGGCAAAGACCGAGCATCTTCCGGCAATGCGTGGTGGGTTTTTCGATTTCAGAGCCAGTTTTCCGAACTCTTCCTCGATAGAAATTTTAAGCCTGCCGGCCTGCTGGTCCAGGAACGACCCGGTTCCGGCGGCACAAAGATTGTTCATGCTGAAATCGACAACGACTTTCTTGACCGGGTCAAGCTGGATAAATTTGGAATCCTCCCCGCCCATTTCGATAATTGTTACTATTTCCGGATATAACGCAAAGTTGGCAATGCTTATAACATTAATCTCGCCAAAGGCGTCCCCTCCCAAAATTCCGACGGCAGTCTTGCTGCCAATGCCGGTAAAGCCCAGATTGACAGGGACATTCTTGTATTCCCTGAATTCATTATCCAGAAGGCTTTTTAATGTCTGGTATGGTCGCCCGTGAAATCTGCGGTAAATGGTCCTGATAATGCGCCCGGTGTGGTCCAGCGCGGCTATTTTTACCGATACTGATCCGATATCGATTCCTAATAACGGTCTTTTTGATTGCATTTTATTAACCATTGGCACTGGCCATTGATAAGCATTTTAGTACTTATACGCAATGATATTTTGCAACATTTTATCGCTTTGAATTATTGCATGCTTCATATATATTCAAATCCTATAAAATTATGAGACTGTTGATACA
This sequence comes from candidate division Zixibacteria bacterium HGW-Zixibacteria-1, assembly GCA_002838945.1. NCBI lineage: Bacteria > Pseudomonadati > Candidatus Zixiibacteriota > candidate division Zixibacteria bacterium HGW-Zixibacteria-1. Next base: position 50,400 of record PGXB01000017.1, on the reverse strand, counting down.
AAGAGTTACGGCCGCTTCGGTGTCGGTCGATGGCGAAATTATCGGGAAAATCGGAAAGGGTTTTCTCGTTCTGGCCGGTTTTCGCAAAGGTGATGTGAAAACTGAAATAAAAAGACTGTCTGACAAATGTATTAATCTGAGAGTCTTTGAGGATGACGACGGCAAGATGAATCTATCACTGCTGGATACAGGCGGTGAATTGTTGGTGGTTTCGCAATTCACTCTTTATGCCAATTGCAAAAAGGGCCGTCGTCCCGGTTTCGATAACAGCATGCCTCCGGATGAGGCCGAAAATTTTTACAATTTACTTCTGAATGAAATGGCAGCCTCGGGCCTGAAGGTTGAAAAAGGCGTATTTGGCGCCAAAATGGAAATCAGCCTGGTCAATGACGGTCCTGTCACGATATTGCTCGATGGCGACGAAATATTATAATTTAAAATATCTTCTCGATAAACAGAGGCTTGTTTTGGCCTCGGGTTCACCCAGGAGGGTTTTTCTCCTGCAGGAGGCCGGAATAGAATTCCGCCAGATAATACCGGATATTCATGAAGATAACAATCTTCATACCGAGCCCTACCGCCTGGCGACCATTTTGGCCGAGAAAAAGGCCGAGGCGGTTCTGGACAAAATTTCCGGTGATGAAATCGCTCTCGGCTGTGACACTATTGTTATTCTCGATGGTAAAATCCTTGGGAAGCCGGTTTCGCCCGCTGATGCGGTCGATATGCTGACGCAAATGTCGGGGCGGATGCATGTTGTCTGTTCGGCCGTGGCCCTTATGGATAAGGGCCGTAATCTGGCCAGCGGTTTTGAGCTGACCGACGTCTATTTTAATGCGGTCACGGAAAGGCAAATTATCGATTATGTTGAAACCGGCGAACCGCTTGACAAGGCGGGTTCTTATGGGATTCAGGATCTGGGTGTTTTTTTGGTTGACAGAATAGTGGGAAATATTGATAATGTTATCGGTCTGCCGCTTGTGTTATTGGATGGCATCGCCGGCAAAATGGCTGAAATAAAGGGTTTTTATGGAATATGATTATAAAGAAATCGGCAAGGTTCTGAAAAAACGCCGTGAAGAACTTCAATGGCAATTGGATGAAATCGCCGAAAATATTAAAATTTCCGAGAGCTATCTTATAGCAATCGAGGATGGGCAGATAGACCAGCTGCCTTCCAAAGTATTCTACAACCTGTTTGTTCGTTCCTATGCCAAGGAGCTGGAAATTAATTCGGAGCAGCTTCTGGAAGATTTGGCCAAACCGGAAAATGTCGCCGTAGCCGGCAATGGGGTGAATGGTGAGACCGCCGCCGAAGAGAAAACAGCCGGGAAAGGCAAGAAATCATTCTTTTTTATCCTGGCTGCATTTGTAGTTATCATTGCGGCTTACCTTCTTTTTTCGGGCATGCTGGATAAAAAGCCTGCATCTGATGCCGGTATAGGGGTGGATTCTTTATCCGGCCTGGCGGGTGGTCTGCTCTCTGATTCCATGGCTCAAAGCGACACGACCGAGCCGGAAATTATATTGCCGGACCCGCTGAACCTGCGAATAATTGCTACCGACCTGTGCTGGGCTCTTATAGTTTCCGATACCGATACGGTTTTTAATGCAAATATGGAAGCCAATGCCATAAAGAATTATCAGGCCTATTATAATTTCAAAATCTCTCTGGGAAATCCGGCCGGCGTCCAGATGGCTCTTGACGGTATTCTTTTACGCACCCTTTCCGGTACCGGCGGTCCGGTGCGTGATGTAACGATCAATCGGGAAAATATGAAAGATTTCTTTCTGTTTCCCAAAGAAGAAGAAAGTGAAAGCAATAAAACAGATAGCGGCTCGCTTTAAATTGCGGGTGCTTTGCAGGAATCATCAGGCTCAGCCTATTTCTCTTCCGGGCGACTTGGCGCGGGTGAGGAATGTTCTTGTATGCCTCCCGCCCGGACAACGCGAGCTGACCATGATAAAACTATTGCTTCCCGATTTATCGCGTATTTTTGCTGAGTCGGAAATTTATCTGATGGCCACGCCCGGCAGCTCTGTTTATGATATCTTCCCGCGCAAAGGATATCGAATTATGACCCCGTCTTCCGACCATATCGCGTGGAGCGGCTTGGCCAGCAAAAAATATATTAATTTGCTGAAAGAAAACAACTATGATGTAATAATTGATCTGAATCTTGCTCCCAATTGCCTGACGCAGTCGGTTCTGCTGGCCTTTCCGGGGGCAATCAGGATTGGTAAGGGAAACAGTATCGGCGCCCCTTATTACAATCTGGAGATCAAGACAAAATTTATTCGTGATGAAAAAAATATTTACAAGTCCATTATTTCCACGATAGAAAAATTAAAAAGTTCTGCGCCGGCTGATATTGACCGAACCACTCAATAATTTTCCGGAGGAGTAGTGTATCTAAAAAGACTGGAGCTTCTCGGTTTTAAATCATTTCCGGATAAGACTATTATTAAGTTTACTCCCGGAGTTACCTCGATTGTCGGACCAAACGGATGTGGCAAGACAAATATACTTGATTCCATACGCTGGGTTCTGGGCGAGCAGCGAGTATCTCTGCTGCGCGGCAGCAAAATGGAAGAAATAATTTTTAACGGCACCCATGATGTCAAACCGCTCGGCATGGCTGAAGTAACGCTGGTCATTCAAAATAACCGCGGGGTCCTCCCGACCGAATATTCCGAGGTCCAGATTACGCGCCGGCTGTTTCGTTCCGGCGAATCCGAGTACCTCCTTAACAAGGTCCCCTGCCGCCTGAAAGACATTTCCGATCTTTTGATGGATACGGGCGTCGGCTCCCACATATATTCGGTTATTCAGCAGGATATGATTGAGGCCATACTGTCCGACAAAGCCGATGAGCGGCGTTTTCTTTTTGAAGAAGCGGCCGGCATTTCCAAGTACAAAAATCGTAAAAAGGCCGCTGTGCGCAAGCTGGAGGCGACAGAGGGTGATCTCCTCCGCCTTAAGGATATTGTGGCCGAGGTCAATTCCCAGGTCAACTCTCTTCACCGACAGATGAATAAGGCGCAAAAATACAAAAGCCTTTCGGAAGAATTAAAAGGATGGGAAATATATCTCGGCAAGAATGCGGTCGGTGAACTCCAGCTTGAAAAGCGACGCCTGTTGAGCGAACGCGACAACCTTTCCGACTCCAAGATTAAACTGGATACCAATATTAATTCCCTGTCGGCCCGGCAGGAAGAAGAACGGAAAAAATTGACCGACATAGACCGGGAGCTTTCGGAATTATCCAACCGGATATATGAGAAGTCCGAGGCGGCCCATTCGATCGAAAAAGAGATTACGGTTCTGAGGGAAAGGCGCGATAATTCGCGGCAATTGATCGAGAAAAATCGGCTCGATATCGAGGCCTACAAAAAACGCGGGGAAATTCTTCTGGAGCAGATCGGGCAGACCGAAGATGATCTTAAAAGTTTGGATGAAGAACTGGTCCGGGTTGAAGCGGATATAAAAGAGGCCGAGCAGAACCTTGCTCAGGCCGATGATTTGATATTGAATGCCCGTCGCGCCCGGGAAAGTCTCGGGCAGCAGCTCATGTCCCTGGAAAGCCGCCTGTCGGCTGGTAAAACGGATGACAGCAATATCAAGGAACAAAAGACCGAAATAGACTCGAATCTCGCCGCCTTTCAACAGCAGAAAAATGAAATTTTGCGCCTGAAAGAACAATTAATCGAGAAAAAATCGATTATTGAAAATAAACTTGTCGAACTGAAAGCAAGCGCCGGCGAATCGCAGACAAAGCGGGAAAATCTCGAGAAAGAGATTACGGATCTTGATCAGCAGCTTGATGAGGTATCCGGAGAGATCTTCGATCTGACGGCATCGCTGGAAGCTGCCGAGGCCCGCAGCCATCTTTTGAAAGAAATGGTCACTCATTACGAAGGTTTCAGCTCCGGTGTTGTGGCGGTTATGGAAGATAAAGAGCGCTGGCCCGGTTTGATGGGGACAGTCGCTGACAGCCTGATACCCAAAGAGGGGTTTGATGAAGCGATCGAAGCTGCTCTTGGAGAAATCGCCGGTTTTATGCTGTGCCGCGACCGGTCAACCGCAGAAGGAATTATTGAATACCTTAAGAATGAAAGCAAAGGGAAAGCCGGATTACTGATAACCTCAGGCGTCGAGGCAGTCGGCGAAACGACTCGCCCGGTATTAAACGGCGACGGTTTTCTTGGCTGGGCCGATGAGTTCGTAATAGTACCCGAGGAACTCAAAACCCTGTCCAGATTGCTTCTGTCCAGAGTAGCCATAATTAAATCTGAGAATACGAATAGTATCGTCAATCAACTTCCCCCCTATTTCGCTGCGGTAACGACCGATGGCCGGAGATTTGACGGAAAGGCAATAATATCCGGCGGCGCCCGTGAAGGTTTATCCCTGCTGGGCCGAAAAGAAAAAATCGATCAACAGGACCAGGCTACAAATGAAATCAGATCGAAACTCAATCTGGCCAGGGAATCGCGAAATCGCATAACCTCTTCACTCGGAGCAAGACAGGCGGAATTAAGGTCGGTTATTGACAGGCAGGAAAATCTTAAGGAGGAAATAGAGGCAACAGAGAGGGAGTCCACCGCCAATCAATATGAATATCAATCGATGGAAAATGATCTCGCAAGGCTTAATAAACAAATCAGTGAATCGACCACAAAACTTGAAGCGCTGAACAGCCGTCAATTCAGTCTTAACCTTAATTATGATCAATTGGCCAGGGAAAAAGACGGGTTGATTAAAGCCTTCGAAGAGCATGATGCCAAAACCGTCGAACTCGAAAAGACTTCTCAGGAAGCGGAATCCAAATACTCGAATCTGCAGATTAATCAGATTGAGCTCAAGAGTCGTCACGAACAGCTTGAAAGCCAGATCAGGCATACGTATGAACTTATTGCTGAAATCGATTCCAACAGCCAGACGAAAGCGGAAGAAATCATCAGGGCCGAAAGTGATATCGACACCGCCGCCGGACGGATAATCGAACTGGAAAAAAGTCTAAAGGAGACTTTTGATTCCCGTTCCGCAATCAGCAGCCAGCAATCGGCCGTTCGCGATCAACATACCGTTATAGAGGAGGAACTCGATTCCCGAGAGAAAGAGATAAAGGCTCTTCGTCACTCCCGCGAGGAATCCAGCAACAATCTGCATTCGATCGAGATCAGAATAGCGGAAATTGAATCGGAACTGCGCAATATCGTTCATAACATGAAAGAAGAATATGATATTGAAATAGAGGAAACTTCCGTTCAGCCGCCATCCACGGAAGTGCCGCCTGAAGAGCGGACCAGGCGGATGCAGGAACTCAAAGAAAGATTGAAAGAATTCGGCGCTGTCAACCTCCTGGCCCTCGAAGAATTCGATATCGCCAGAGAACGCCAGGAGTTTCTGACGACCCAGATGGAAGATCTTCTCAATGCCAAGTCCACTCTCCAGTCAACCATATCGAAAATCAACCAAACGGCGCGCCGACTTTTTCTGGAGACATTCGAAAAGGTTCGGGAGAACTTCAAGCAGGTCTTTGAGGAACTTTTCACCGGAGGTGAAGCCGATGTTCGCATGATCAATGAAGATGATCCTCTGGAATCTCCGATTGAGATTATTGCCCGCCCGCGCGGCAAAAAGCTTCTGTCAATAGCGCAGATGTCCGGCGGCGAACGAGCCCTGACGGCGATATCCCTTTTGTTTGCGATCTATCTGGTCAAACCGTCCCCGTTCTGTATTTTGGACGAAATCGACGCGCCGCTGGATGATGCCAATATTCATCGTTTCCTGAGAATCATCAAGACTTTCTCGGAACAGACGCAGTTTATCATCATCACCCACAATAAGATTACCATGGAGGCCGCCGACATTCTTTACGGCATAACCATGGAACAGCCCGGTGTCTCAAAAGTGGTCTCGGTCCGCTTTAATGAAGATGAGGATGACGATCATCTTATCGATACTGCTGTTGGTGACGGCATGAGGCCGGTAAGAAATGACTTGCCGGAATCGGTTATAGAGAGAATGACCCCCAGAATAAATATTCAGCCGGTCGACAGTCCGGATACCGAGTAGAGACGTATCAATAATATATGTTTTCGAAAATAAAAAAGCTCAAGGAATCTCTGTCCAAGACCAGGGACAATATTTTTGGTAAAATCGGGCGCCTTGTGAGCGGGCGAAAAATCGATGACGATTTGATCGATGAAATAGAAGAAATCCTGCTTAAGGCCGACATTGGCGTTGGTGCCACCGATAAAATAATCGAGAATCTTCGTGAGCAGGCTCGGGCGGAGCGGATAGTCGACTCAGATGAAGTCTTTCGCCTGCTGAAACAGGAAATGACTGGGATTCTGGTAAAAAACCGGAAAGGTACGCTGCTTGATAATGGATATAAACCGGCGGTCTGGCTTATCACGGGAGTTAATGGAACCGGTAAGACCACTACGGTCGGCAAGCTTGCCCAATACTTCAAAGCAGACGGAAAGTCCGTTATGATTGCCGCCTGCGATACTTTTCGGGCAGCCGCGGTTGAGCAGCTCGGCATCTGGGCCGAACGCTCCGGAGTGGATTTTGTCAAAGCTCATGCCGGGGCCGATCCGGCAGCTGTCGCTTTTGACGCCGCCACCGCCGCCAAAAACCGAGGTATTGACCTGCTGATAATCGATACCGCCGGGCGGCTTCATACCAAAGCGAATTTAATGGAAGAGCTGAAGAAAATCAGGCGCGTAACCGAGAAAGTTATTCCCTCAGAGCATATTTATTCAAAGCTGATCATAGACGGCACGACCGGGCAGAATGCCGTTTCACAGGTCAAGGTTTTTACTGAAGCGGTGGGATGTGACGGCCTGATTGTTACCAAGCTTGACGGGACGGCCAAGGGCGGCATAATGATTGCCATTGCCGAGGAGCTGTCGGTACCGGTCGATTTTATCGGGATCGGTGAAAAAATCGAGGATTTGCAGCCCTTTGATGCCCAGGAGTATGTGGAGGCCCTTTTTGAAAGTTGAGCAGATTCAGGTCAAGACGCATCAGCGTGAAGAACTGATCGATGTCACAAATACAGTGCAGGATTTTGTCAGAAAAACCGGCATTGAAGAAGGCATCCTCTTCCTGTATGTTTCGCATACTACCGCAGCCGTGACCATCAACGAAAACGCCGATCCCGATGTCAAGAGAGACATCTTATATAAATTAAATAAGGAAATTCCTCAGAATGATGGATATCATCATGGTGAGGGAAACTCCGATGCCCATGTCAAATCTTCTCTGCTTGGACCATCGCTGCAATTGATAATTTCTGATGGAAAACTGTTGCTGGGGACATGGCAGGGCATCTATTTCTGCGAATTCGACGGACCGCGAACCCGCAAATTACATCTTAAGGCTGTTGAAGGTTAATGTTTCGCATTAATATCACTACTCTCGGCAAGAATAAAGACAAATGGGTTGATGAAGCGGTCGCGCATTATTTGAAGCTTCTTAAGAAATACGCTGATATTCAAATTTATTACCTTCCCGACGTCAAGAATTCAAAAAGCCTGAGTAAGGCGGAACTGATCGACAGGGAGCAAGTTATATTTGAGAAAAATTTGAAATCGGATTACATCATTGCCCTGTCCGATAAGGGCCGTTCATTTAATTCGGAGAAATTTGCGGAATTTCTGTCCCGGCTTGAGCGTGATTCTCGCGGATCGGCCGATTTTATAATCGGCGGTGTCTATGGCCTGTCGAGCCAATTCATCGACAACTGTCAATCAGTGCTGTCCCTCTCCCCTATGACCATGTCGCACCAACTGGTTCGCCCGGTATTGCTGGAGCAGCTTTATCGCGGCTTTTCAATCCTGGCCGGCGGATCTTATCATAAATAAAGAAAGAGCCGGTCGATGATCGACCGACTCTCCTTTGAAGGAAATATGTACCGCAATAGTCAGATTTATTTGAGCAGGGTCATTTTCTTTTTGGCCGTAAACTCTCCGGCCTGCACTTTATAGAAATACACTCCCGATGCCGCCATCTGGCCGCCATCGTTCCGTCCATCCCATGTTACAGTGACGATTCCGGGCTGGGCCTCGCCGTCAAACCCTCTGACGAGCTGGCCGTTGATATTATATATGTTCAACTCCCAGTGACAGGCAACCGGCAGTGATAGGTCAATCGATGTTGCCGGATTGAACGGGTTGGGATAGTTCTGGCTGACGGAGAATGTCGACGGCAGCAGGTCTTCGATTTTGCTTGTCCTTATAATATCACCGTGATAGCTGGCCATGGCCGTTTCCACCAGCGAAATATGTCCCTTGCCGCTGTAATTGATCGATATAATCTCTCCTTCACCCGCTTCAATTGCCTGGCCTTTATCGAAGCTGTAGATCAGGACGCGTATTTCATTATCGCCTATTCTGTAAGCCATTCTCATATCATTGGCCATATTGCCTAAAATAGGCATTTCAGGAATCACGCCGTCGTATTCAAAGACGAGCAGGACCGCTCCGACCGGGCATTCACTTTCGGCCGCGATCGAGAGTTTGTTATTTCTTTCGGTAACCGTCAAATCAACCTCAAGCATACTGGGAGATACTTTCGGAATCGCCGAAGCATCGCCTATAATTACGCGTACCAGGTAGACCAGATCGGCCACGGTCAGAGTAAAGCCGTCGGCATTGACATCGGTGGCCGCAGTCTGTCCGGCTATATTTGTCGTGAAGGCCGAGACCCCATAGATGAAATAGTTGGTGAAGACTACCGCATCAGCGATTTCATAGGCCACGCCGTTCAGGTTAACATCACCGCGGGCGTCGATCGAGTCCGGATGCGTAACACAGATGCCGCCATTATGGAAATAAACACATCTTATAGGGGCAGTCTTGTCACCCTCAAGGCACTCGTCGGGAGCACCCAGACCAAGTGGACGAGATGTCTCGGGATACTGATTGTCAGCGAATTCATCCCACAACATACCGCCGGAACTGTTATATATCCTGGAATCAATGTACAACTGGTCACCGATCGGATTGGCCAGCGAATTATCGCCGCAATCAATCCAGTAGAAGTTGATTGGCAGATACTGACCGCCAAGATTCTGATTGTTGGCGATACGCAACCCTATGACCGATAGAATTCCATTCGGTGAAAGCTGTTCCGTCGGCGGGTGATATGGCCCGTTATTTTGGTCGGCAATACCGACCAGCCTTACCAGACCGGACGGGCAACTTGAACCGCAGGTGGCGTCGGTAATCAGCCGGTAAGTGAAATATTCCCACTGATCAATATCATCACCCTGAACCGCATACGTAAACGAAAGCACGGAAGCATCGTATCCGATCAGCAGGTCAAAACCGCCTATTGGATTACGAGTTTCGGCCATGATTCTCACGGGGACATTGGATCCGACCACATGACAGGAATCGACTTCAATCGAAATATCCACACAGACGGAGCAAAGCGGCGAGGTAAATATGGTCACAAGGAAGGATTGGAGATCCGTCGAACAACCGTCAGTCACCTCGACACAGAACTCATATGTTGAATCAATATTAGGCGGATCAAAGCAGATAATTCCGCTGTCGGCCCGGATCGGGGTGTATGTGCCCATGCCGCACACTTTGGTAATCGTAAGGGCATCGCCATTATTGTCTTTGGCAAAAATGCCGTCGATGCAGAGCGGTTCGGTTTCATCGTCACACCAGGGAACGACAATGTCCGCGGGAACGGTCAGAACCGGCGCTGCGTTGGCCCGGACGTTTACGTTCGTTATGCAGGTATCGGCGCCGCACTGGGATGAGGCGATGATGGTTACCCGATGAAGCCCTGCCGAAGTCACCGGGATACAAACCATGCCCCCGCTATAGCTGCCGGCCGGCAGGATTTTTATGGTTACTTCGGCTCCCACCACACCGGCCGGGAAACAGATTTCCGACGTTTCGGATAAACAGATCAGGGTATCGATGTTGCCGGGGCAGGTTATCTGCGGAACCTGATATAGACTGACATCCGCTTCGATAACACAGGTATCGATGCTGCAGGGTGTGCCGGCAATAACCTTTATTACATAATGGCCCGAAGTATCGGCAAAGAATTTAAGCATCTTCGTCTGGAAGTTGTAAATGCCCGCCGGTTGAATAGTCAATGATGCCGACGATGGTGTAATCGGGACAAGAATCGAGACCGTATCTGGCTGGCACAGTGATACGGAAACCGGCAGACTGGGGCAGCCAATTGAAACATACGCATCAAAGGCCGCATTAACTGCCACATTACAGGTGTCGGCCCCGCAAATATCGGAAGCAATGACTCTGATGTTATAAAGTCCGGCGGTGTCGGCGTAGAAGCAGAGTGAGCCGTTTGAATAATGGCCGAAGGAAACGGTGATATTGGCCGAGGCCGGTGTTATGGTCAGCGGGACGCATATATCACCGGGGTCGCAGATCCTCTTGTAAATGGGCGCCGTCGGACATTGAATATCAGCCGCAGGACCGGTCGTAATCGTTACGCAGAATTCATCCGAATCCGTCGCGCCGCATTCGTCATAAGCTGTCACAGTGAAACAGTACAGGCCTGTATCGGGCGGCATGAAACAAACCGAACCGGTCAGTTCGCTGTACGTTCCAAAAGGCATTACTTTTATCGAATCTATGGAATTATCGGAGTCAACGATATTGATCTTATGGCAGATTTCCTGCAAATCACACTGGAAATAGGTCGTGTCATTTCCGGCATTGACGACCGGGGCCGCATTGAACTCGACATCGACCCGGATCGTGCAGGAATCGGAACCACAGTCGGTCGCGGCTACGACCAGCAGTCGATATGTCCCGGCCGTGTCGGCGCTGAAACAGACCATCCCGTCCGAATAGGCGCCTGTCGGCGAAACCGTAATTTGAGCGTATTCGGGTGAAGCTGCAACCGGTAGACATATTTGCCCTGCACCGCAGAGGAATATGGCGGTATCGGCAGGACATGAAACCACAGCATCCTCGCCGATTACTACATTAAACGTCAAAGCGCATTCATCGTTTCCGCAGGCTGTTTCCGCGGTGACATTAATAACATATATTCCCGCAGTATCGGCCTGGAAACACAGATTTCCGTTTTCAAAGTTGCCATAAGAAGTCGTAACGATGGTGTTAGCCGGAGAAACTCCCAATTCGTAGCAAACAAGTCCCGGACCGCAGAGATATTTGGCCACCGGTTCAAACGGGCAGTCTATTTGCGGCGGTGCAACGGTTTCGACTGTTACAATGGTCCGGTCTTCACTGACAAGTCCGCAGGCGTCATGAACTGTGGTGATTATTTCATAAGTTCCGGCTTCGGTCGGCGTGAAACATACCGTATGTGACAAGGCGTCATAAGAACCGTAATTTGTCTCTATAGTCGTAATATTATAATCGATGTCGGAGATATCCACATCGATACAGATATCACTGAAAACACACTGAAAGACCAAAGTGTCGGGTCCGGAAATAACCAGCGGAGCCGAATTTATTATGGTGTTCACATATATCGTATCCATGTCAATGGCGCCGCAGGAATCGACGGCCTTGATGATAAGCTGACGAATACCGGATACTGATGTCGAGAAACAAGCATAACCGCCATAATAACCGGCTCCCGTGACGGTGGTTTTCGATAAGTTGCCGTCCGGGTCCTGCGCGTTGATCGGAACGCAAACAGTGATTCTGCTGCACGAGAAAACGGTTGTGTCCGCGGCCGTTATAACAGGCGGCCGATTCATAATTACGTTTACGCTGGTGGTGTCGGAAGCAATATATCCGCAGGCATCGGTCGCAGTAATGACAATTCGATATGTCCCGTCGGCCTCCGGCGTAAAGCACACTTCTCCCGTTGCGGGGTCGTACTGGCCTGAGGGCGAGACCGAAATATTGGTAATATTGTTGTTGGCGTCGATTATTTCGACCGGGAAACAAACTTCATCTATTTCACAGACGAAGGCATCGTATTCAGAGGGTACAATTACCTGAGGAATTGAGTTGAAGTTTACCGTGACCACCGTCGAATCGAGATCGTACATGCCACAGGCATCCACCGCGCGAACTTTGATCACGTGTTTTCCGCCGATATTGGGCGTAAAGCAAACGGTCCCGGTAATTTCGTTATAAGCTGCACCCGGCGAAACCTCGACTGCGATAATATTATCATCCACATCGGAAATACCGACCGCCAGACAAATCGTTTTCGGAGCGCAAAGCGACAGAACCGTATCCGGCTGCATAATGGCCAGGGGCGCGGAATTCATGGTGACATTGACGGAGAAAGTGCAACTGTCGACGGCACAATCGGTCCTGGCTATTATTTTCAAATCTTTTTCGACCGAACAATTTGTATAGAAACATACGGTCTGCTGAGAGGCATCATACCAGGCGGATTGAGGATTGACGGTCACGATTGCCCCTTCAGGAATACCGTCCACCGGTATGCAAAGGGTATCCGGATTACAAATAAAGATCGATGTATCAGGCGGACACTGAAGTGACAGTGACTGTCCCTCGACAACCGTCACGATAGCAGTATCAACATCGGTGGCGCCGCAAATATCAACGGCCGTTACGATTATGGCATAAACGCCTGCCCCGTCGGCACTGAAACAGACCAGGCCATCGGCATAGCTGCCGGAATTTGATGTAACTGCATCCAGGTTGCCATCGGAATCATAAGCATCGACCGGAATGCAGATTTCGGAATAATCGCAGGTAATAACAGTGGTATCATTTGCGGCAATTACCACCGGGGGCGAATTCAGATCAAGGGCGATACATATCGTGGCAGTGTCGGCGCCGCATGCGTCACTGGCGACGACGTTAAAGCAGTATGTGCCTGCCGAGTCAGCCGAAAACGTAATCAGACCGGTCGTCGGATTAATATTTCCAATAGGAGAAATAAGATCAAAGTTGATTATGTCGTTTTCGAAATCCGAGGCCCTAACCTGGTACTGATATGTTTCGGCAAGGCTGCAGTTATAAATAGAAGTGTCGCTCGCAATAAGTTCCGGCGCTCTATTAAACTGTGCATTGACGGCAAAGGAGCAGGAATCAAGGCTGCAATCAGTCTGTGCCGTCAGTGTAAACTCATAATTCCCGGCCTGCTCGATATCGAGACAGACATGGCCTTCCTGATATGTTCCAAACGGCGAGACAGTGACAGCCGCATTAACCGGCGAAACCATAACCGGCAGACAAATTGTCTCCGGTCCGCAGATTGTCATTGATGTATCGGGAGGGCAGGTAATACTGACCGTCTCCCCTAATGAAATATTGAAGGTTACATAACAGGTGTCCGATCCGCACTCGGTAGTGGCAATAACTTCAATAACATAAGTGCCGCTGCTGTCGGCATAGAAACACAATTGTCCCGCGGAATATGAGCCATAAGAGGTGCTGACCGACTGGGCTGTGATTTCCAGCGGGAAGCAGAATTCCTGGGGTTGGCAAAGGAAGACATCGGCTGGATCAATCGGGCATGTTATCGAGGCGCCCTCACCCATTGTAACGTTAACGATAGTGGTATCGGCATCCGATTTGCCACAGGAATCGACGGCGGTTGTAACCAGATAATATGTCCCTTCACCGTCCGGTGTAAAGCAAATCTGATTTGTTTCGAAATTGAACTGCCCAATATTATTGGTAATCGACTTTATATTCCCTTCGGCATCAATAATTTCGACATCAACGCAAATATCATCCAGACTGCACAGGAAGGTGTCGATATCCGGAGCCGAAACAACGATCGGAGTCGTGTTCATGACAACATTAATCACCGTGGTATCCATTGCCGTCGCGCCGCAGGAATCTGTCGCCGTTATGATAAATGTGTATTGACCGCTGGTATAAGGCGTGAAACAAACATAGCCGTGCGAATATGCGCCGGTATTAACACTAATGCCCGCAATATTGCCGTCGAAATCAGAAACGCTCACAGGAAAACACTGCGGCGATGGCTTGCAGAGATTAATCTGAAAATCTTCCGCTGAAATGACCACCGGCCGGCTATTGAGGGTGATGTCGATACAGAAGTCGGCCGTATCGGCGCCGCAATCATTCGCTGCCGCGACAGTGAAACAATATAAACCGGAGGTATCGGCCGCAAAATTCAGCAAACCGCTCTGGCTGTTGACCTCGCCGGCTCCGGCAATCAATGTAAACGCGGTCGGATTATTACCGTTTTCGGTTAAGTTTATTTGATATTCAATTGTGCCCGGTTTACAGATAAACATGGACGTGTCTTCAGCAACTATTATCGGAGTACCCTGGAGCACGACATCGACTGCAAATGAGCAGCTATCGGTCCCGCAATCGTTCTCAAGAGTCACGAGAAATTCATGATGGCCGGAAGTCTCGGCATCGAAACAGATTGAACCATTTTCGTAGTAACCGCCCGGCGACACGTTAATAGAGGCATTTGAAGGCGTCATACTTACCGGGAGACATATTTTCTCGGGGGCGCAAAGCTCAATGGTAGTATCGGCAGGACAAGTCAACTGTGGAGTCTCGCCGATGACGACATCAAAAGCGGCGTAGCAGGTATCGGTTCCGCAAGAGGTTTCCGCTGTTATCATGATGACATACATGCCGCTCGAATCGGCCATAAAGCAGAGCTGACCATCGGAATATGCGCCATATGAAGTCGTGACCAAAGCGCTCGATGGACTAATCTCGATGGGGAAGCAGAAGTCCTGAGCCTGGCAGATTCTGATATTCGCCGGGTCAAAGGGACATGTAATTGCAGGAGACTGGTCAAGAGTGACAGTAACGATTGTCGTATCGACATCGGATGAAAAGCAGGAGTCGGAAACGGTCGTGATAATATAATAGATGCCTTCGATCTCGGGACTGAAACAGACCTGTTTTGTTTCGATATTATAGTAACCTGTATAAGACGATATTGATTGAATATTATCTTCGGCATCGAAAATATCGACATCGACGCAAATTTCGCCAAGATCGCAAAGCATCGTGTCGAAATCGGGAGCTGATGTGACCACCGGGGCGGTGTTCAAAATAACTTCAACGATTGTTGTATCGGCATCACTGGCGCCGCAGGAATCGGTTGCGGTAATAACAAACTGATAGATGCCGCTCGTGTCAGGCGTAAAGCAGACATATTTGTGCGAATAGGAGCCCTTACTTACCGTCATACCGGAAATATTATCGTCGATATCGGTGATATCCACCGGGAAACATTGCGGTGACGGCTGGCAGAGTTTAATCTGAAAATCTTCAGGCGAAACCACGACCGGAGCGCTGTTAATCGCCACGGTTATGCATATTTCGACTGTATCACTTCCGCAGAAATCCGAGGCCGCAACTGCAAAGCAGTATTTCCCGGATGATTCGGCATTGAGACTTATCAAGCCGGTTTCAGGATTTATACTTCCGGGTCCGGAAACGAGCGAGTAAGTAATTGGATCGCTTTCGAAATCATTGGCGATGACCGGATAATTTATAATAGATGGCTCGCAAATAAACATAGCGGTGTCGCCCGAGATGATATCGGGTGCCCCGTTGAAGGAAACCTCAACTGCGAATGAACAGGTGTCAGCGCCGCAATCATTATCGGCCACGATCGTAATTTCATAGTGACCGGAAGAATCGACATCGAAACAGATCGAACCGTTCTCATAATATCCAGCCGGCGAAACGGTGATATTGGCACTGGCCGGGGATATTTCTATCGGCAGGCAGATCGCATCGGCGCCGCAAAGGCTGACGGCGGTATCGGCCGGGCAACTGATTTCGGGAATCTCGCCCATGTCGACATTAAAGACCAGTTCACAGGTATCTGAGCCGCAGGCAGCGTCGGCAATGATTTTAATGATGTATGTTCCAGCCGTATCGGCGGTGAAACACAGCCGGCTGCTGTCGGTAATAGATCCATAGGATGTAGACAGCACCACCTCATCCGGAGTAACTTCAAGAGGGTAACAAATTGTCTGTGCGCCGCAGAGACTCTTGCTGATCGGGCCATCCGGGCACACGATCGAAGCACCCTCACCGCTTACGACGGTGACAAAGATAACGTCTTTGCCGGAAGCATAGCATTCATCGGTCGCCGTAACGGTTATCATATAAGTTCCCGCCGCGGACGGCGTGAAACAGACAACTCTATTCTCGGCGTCATAAGAACCGAAATCGGTCGATATGCCGGTAAGATTATCATCGATGTCGAAAACATTGACATCGATACAAATTTGCTCGAAGACGCACTGGAATACTTCCAGGCTGCTTTCCATTTCGACGGTCGGCGCGGAATTGACGGTCACATTTATAATGGTCGTGTCGGATCCACGATTGCCGCACTCATCTTCCGCCTGAATAATGAATGTGTAATCCCCGAACTGCGTCGGCGTGAAACAGACAAAACCGTTAACATACCGGCCATCGCCATAAACATTGATGGCGGTAATATTATTCTCGTGATCGGTTATGTTGACAGGAAAACAAATCTGCTCCAGTTCGCACAGGAAAACGGTACTATCATCAGCAGAAATAACAACCGGCGGATTATCCAGCCCCACCGTGACATTTATCGTGGCCATCCCCTCGGAACCACATATGTCGGCAGCCTTAACAGTAATGGCAAAGGTACCGGATGAGTCGGGCGTGAAACAAACCACGCCTTTTTCGGAATCATAATAACCGGACGGGCTGACAGACACTCCGACGATATCGTCATCGGCGTCTGATATTTCCACCGGAATACATATCTCTTCTATATTGCAGAAATACACTGCAGTGTCAGTCGTCGCAGTGACGGTCGGCTTGGAATTCAACGTAACATCGATATTGATTGAATCGGCATCAATAGCGCCGCAGTCATCTATGGCAGTAATAATTATCGTGCTTGTTCCGGCTCCGACCGGGGTGAAACAGACTTCCCCGGTGATCGAATTGTATATCCCGGACGGCGTAACGGTAATTTGTGTAATATTATCATCAACATCGCTGATGCCGACGGCAAAACATATTTCATCCGGGTCGCAGAGTGACATAGCCGTATCCGGCGCCGCTATGACCAGCGGGGCGGAATTCATGGTAACGTTGACCCCAAACATGCAGCTGTCCATACCGCAGATCGATTCGACAACCACTTTTATATCTTTCTTGACGGTGCAATTCGTATAGAAACAGACCGTGCCGTTAAGGGCATCATACCAGGCGGACGGCGGGTCAACTGTGACGATGGCTCCTTCAGGCAATTCCCCCAGCGGGAAACATAAAGTATCCGGCTGACAGATAAACAATGAAGTATCATTGGGACAAGCTAAAAAGGCGGTCTCTCCCCTGATAACCGTAATAATGACCGTATCAAGGGGAATCGGAGGACAGGATAGCTCGCCCTCACTGCATTTGACGCTCAGACAGCTGTCGACCGCCTGATAAATAAAAACATAATCGGCCGAATCGACATATTCGGGCAAGAAACAGGTTTGGCCCGATGTGTCACTTGTCATATTGAAAGCACCGGGGCCGCTGAGTTGAGTGATAATAACATTTTCGCCATCGGGATCAGTCGCGAAAATATCAAAACAGATCGAATCCGGCGCACAGATATGGAACACCTGATCAGGATTATTCAATATTGGGGTTGAATTGAAAACAATATCAACGCATATTTCGGCCGTATCCGCGCCGCAATTATCCGCAACTTCCACCAGGAAACAATATTGGCCGGGCTGATCAGCCCAGAATTGCAATTCACCGGTATAAAAATTTATTGTGCCAAGATGTGACAGCAACCGGAACCGCAAGTATGTGCTGCTGTCCGGATCATAGGCGTCGATGTCATAATGATAATATTTTCCGCCGAAACAATTAAAAAAGGTTGTGTCGCCGGAAGTTATAATCGGCTTCAAATTGGCAAAAACCTGATATGTTTTTGTGACGATGGTGGAGTCACCATTGCTGTCATATGCCAGGAGTGTTATTTCGAAACTTCCATCAGTCTCGGGAGTGAATTCATAATATGCCTTGACGGGTGGATGACTGGTGGTCGAGACTAATGTCCCCGGACCGGCCAGCAGCTCCACCGTGACCTTCTGATTCAGGTTCGAATCAACTACGACAAAAGTATCATAAATACTCTGGCCTTCGCATAAAGAGATACTGTCGATCGCGGTGAAGTTAACAAAATAAGGCTTTGAATCGGGCGGGCAATCTGGGCAATCGGAAATTGCACCATCTTCCGCTGTTTGGCCGGTGATGGCTTCCGGTTCAATCTCAATTTGCGCCAGAGTGATGTAATCACTTTCAGCGCCAAAATAATCTCCACCCGGAGATTGGTCGCTTTCCGAGAAATTTAACTGGGGGCTGTTGGTTTCCCCAAGGGCATTGACAACTATAGCGGTACTTAAAAAGATTAAGGAAACCACAAGTCGCAAAAGCAGTTTCGGCCTAATCATTATTTCCTCCAAAGGTTCGATTACGCTCCTGATAGCAGTGACTGGTGGTGAGGGTGCTTGATGAATATGATAATACTCGCTTTGTTCCCAAAATGTCACTCATATACCAAGTATTCAGTTCTCGAAAAAAATCGAGTTTAATTAGACTCCGTTATAACCAGGCAAGTATTCTTAAAAATCACTTTAATATACCGGAAAACGTTGTCCTGTCAAGCTATTTTTGGAGCTTCGCGGCCCGCGGAAATTGTTTTCTCACACTCTTTTAACAAATTTTCCGCAGCTGTCCGCGATTGATGTAACCTCTATCTATAAAAGTTAATTTCAACCCTGTGAATCTCACCAAAATGACTATTGCGTCAACTAATTACGCAATTACCTTGCCCTGTCCAAAATCCATCCGACCATAAAGAAAATAATCTCAATTTTGTCCGGAAAAATTGTTGTATTGTCCGAAATGATATTTCCTGGCCCGTATAACTACTTGGAATAATTGTGCTTACGATTTCTGGCTGATATTTGAGCAAACAGCCGCTGTGACCAAAAGAGGCAATAATAATCATTGCTATAAAGGTTTGCTGCAGACCGGTTCATATTTTCTATGCAATTGTATGCATGAGAGTGCATCCGACGAGGCATTTCGGGGGCAAAATTATGTCGTTAAATATGTGCTTTGAAATATCTCACTTCAATAAGAACATAGCTTCAATATAAAATTCTCCCTTAAATTTTGGGACACTGGCAGT
This sequence comes from candidate division Zixibacteria bacterium HGW-Zixibacteria-1, assembly GCA_002838945.1. Taxonomy (NCBI): domain Bacteria; kingdom Pseudomonadati; phylum Candidatus Zixiibacteriota; species candidate division Zixibacteria bacterium HGW-Zixibacteria-1. The sequence goes on along the minus strand of PGXB01000017.1, from coordinate 31,238 downwards.
TAATCTTTTCAAGACATAGATTTTTGTTGACATTTGATATCGGCTGGGTATCTTAAGCTTAAGATTGAAAAGAAGATGGCAACCTTTAGCAGGAGGGTTGTCATGATTGGCTCATTACCTCATTTTATTGCCGCCATTAGTTTTAAAAAATCCTCACGACCAATTATTGAACCGGGCCGGAGTACTTGTCCGTTTTCTTTCGTATGTTCGACTATGTGTAAACTTTCACTGGTCATAGTTTTATTTATCTTTTTGACAACGCCTGTGGCAAATTGTGCCAATCCGGAAGGAAGCATCTTCTCTCCACAATTTTGCGGTACCGCCAAAACAAACGCTGCCTCTCAGCTTCCCGTCAAATGGCCGCAGTTTGTCGGTGTTCATTCGGATGGCAACATAGGCATGACCGTCAATTGCAGCGGCCAATTGGGATTCAGATTTCTCAGCGGCTATATAGATGATCCCGAAAGCGACCTGCCTCCGACTTCATTTGTCATGCCGCCCAGGTCCAACCAGCAGTATTTATTCGCCGGGGGGCTCTGGATTGGCGGTGTTGTCAACGGTGACTCGATTGTTTCGGCCGGCGCCAATGGCTGGAATTATTATTCTCAGGAATTCCGGCCCGATGAAGCCGGCCCGGGAACAGTGCGACTGCAGGGCGGTGTGGCCGACAAACAATTCGTCGCCACTTATTCGGATACTGTCGGCGAGTCCTTTTACCTTGACCCCCGAATCGAGGGACTTGCCGTCAGGGAGCGGACCTGCAGCTGGGTTACGCCTCCCTATAATGATTTTATACTTTACGAGCTGACAATAAGAAACATCGGCCCCAATCCAATTTTTGATACTTGGTTCGGCTATTACATTGACTGCGATGTTTATGCTATGACCACGATTCCCATTTTTGGCCATACCGACGATTTCGGCGGGCTGCGGCGGGTTAGCGGTATTGCTTATATCATGGATAATGATGGTGACCCTTTGATAAATGGCGATTACACCTGGAATGAGGAAAGTATCAGAGGGGTTTTCGGGATGAAGTTGATTGAAATGTCCCCCCCGGCGATCGACACCAGTTTTAACTGGTGGATGCGGACCACTGATGGTGGATCTGATTGGGGACCGCGTTATATCGGGGACACTTCGCAGCCATTGTATGTTTTTGACGGGGGCGGCAACGGTCAGCCGACAACCGATCGCGATCGGTATTACCTGCTTTCCAACAGTGAGATCGATTATGATTTTCTCTGGATGACTTTCATGAAGGATGATCCAAACTGGCTGCCGAATCCAACATCCGGGGGCAATCTTGACCGTGGTTTTGACTTCCGTTATTTGTATTCCTTTGGTGGTTTTGATTTGATGCCCGGCGATTCCGTCAGGTTCGTTTTTGCTCTTGTCGGCGGCGAAGAAGTTCATGTCGAACCGGATGATTTCGTCAATTATTTCGATAATGAAGTGCCCGAAAAGCTTTATTATCATTTTGATTTTTCCGATCTGGAGAAAAATGCCGCAGCGGCAAAAGCGCTTTATGAATCGGAATATGTCCTGGCGCCGCCTCTGGGGTCGGTGCAGGGCACTGAGATTGTCAGCGTGGCGGGCGACGGCGTTCATATTCAATGGTTGCCCCGCGAGCATCCCGATATGATCGGGTATAATATATACATCGCTGCCGTTCCTGATAGTCAGTCGTTTTTCTCCGATACCGTTCTGAGATATCGCGATACATCATCGATGGTTCTCTATAATGTTGATTCCGTAATAAGCGGGACGCAATATGTCATCAACGGTCTCACCGAAGGTCTAATGTATTTTTATTCGGTGGCGACGGTCTCATCGGCCGGCGAGGGCCGGAAATCAAAACCGGCATATTTCACCTATGGATTCCCCAACCCGCCCATGACCGACAGCACCACCGAATATATTAGCGCAGGCGGCCTATTTACGATTAGCTGGCTGCCGACGGATGATGATATCGATCACTATAATATATACAAGAGGGTCGGATATGGCGAGTTCAGCAAAAGCTACGGCCCGACTGTCTATAGATTGCCCGAGTACCTGGGTGATCCTTATGACAGTGTGGCCTACTATATTCAGGACGATGATACGACGGCCCTTTATTTTTTCAAAATGGAACCGATCGCTTCGGTGCCGGCAGATGACACACTTTTTATCGACAGCGCCGTGAATGCCGACCTGTATTATTTTATCACTGCGGTCGACGCCGCCGGGCGCGAATCGGAGTTGTCCACGCCGATACATGTCTTCGTCCGCGACTTGATCGATAAAGATATCCTGATATATTTGCCCAATGCGGGAAAAACGATTAATGTCCAGTCCATTGATTCATTAATGGCTTTTTACGACAGAGTCTTTGCCGGTCGGAATTTAACATATGACTACTTCTTCCTCATCGATTCTGCGGGTATGGATGGGTGCGAGGAATATGCCTGCATGGGCTGGTCGACAATGGCGCCGTATCGTTTTGTTCTTTTTGATGATAATCTTCGAGATGCGACCCTGTATTATGAAGTCTATGGTTCTTTTACAAATACCTTGAAAGACTATATTAATACGGGCGGCAATCTGATCTATTTTGGTAATCTCCTTAACGGATATTCCAGCATTTTTCTCGACACTCTGACTCTTCGCTTTCAGCCCGGTATATTTGAATATGATATCCTGCACCTCGATTCCCTGCGCACTTTGGGGCTGACGCTTTACTCGGATGGTATAATATCTGATGAGGATACCCTTGGCGGGTTAATTCGGGCCGAACCTGCGCTTGATGAGTTTCCGGAATTATACGTCGATACCGCTTTTTACTGGTGGAATGCGTCTTTCTATATGGCATATATATGGCCCATCGAAACCCCGCCCATGACCGGCTGCCTTTTCCCCCGGGCTCCCGCAGAGACGATATACTACTATCGCTCGCTTTATCCGGAAACATCGCAATTTGAAGGGATGCCCTGCGGCGTCAGGTATTCAATGGAGGATGCCGATGTTTATTCATTTATTATGCATCCCTGGTTTTTTGGAGCTGAGAATATCCGTGATCTGATTAATACGATCATCGAGCAGGCGCCGGTTTCAGCGCCTGATGATGATCCTGTTCTGCCGGATGAATTCGCATTGTACCAAAACTATCCCAATCCCTTTAACCCTTCAACGACGATTGAGTACTATCTTCCCCGTACGGCCAATGTGCAGATGGATATATACAACATTCTCGGACAGAAAGTCCGGGTATTGACTGCTGATCGCGTCATAGCGGGGCATCATTCCATTATATGGGATGGAAACGATTCACATGGAAAACCGGTGTCAACCGGCGTATATTTCTATCGCCTCCGGGCGGATGATTTCATCCGGACGGAAAAGATGCTTCTACTGAAATAAGCTGACAAAAAAAGCCGCCGCTTTCGCGGCGGCCCATACTCCAATACACTATTTACCGGTATCGAGAATGATCGGAAGACCGTTATCGGATTTCCCGATTATGACAATCTTTGTATTAGGCGATTCGGCCAGTTTCTGGGTGGCTTCAATCCCTTTCCAGGTCAGGAGCGGAGTCGTCAAACCGGACGAGACAATTTTCTGAAAATCAGAAATACCCTGCGCCTCAATCCGTTTCCTCTGGGCCTCCTGCTGTTCCTTTAATAAGACAAATTCCATCTTTTGCGCTTCCTGGTCGGCCTCGAGTTTGGCATTGATGGCCTGGGTAATTTGGTCCGGTAAAACCACGTTGCGAATGATGACATTTTCCACCGTTATAAATTTTTGTGACACTAAGGTCTGCATCTCGGCCAGAATTTCCGACGAAATTACCTCGCGTTTTGAGGAATATATTTCCTCAGGTTTGTACTTTCCCACCACACTTCGAGAAACACCTCTGAGCGCCGGAGCCACGGCAATATCATAGTAACTGGGCCCGACGGTCAACTGCAGAGAATCAAGCTTATCCACCAGTGGCCGGAACCAGATGGTCATTTCCAGGCCGATTGAGGCACCGTCAGATGAAAGAACATGCAAATCTTCACGCTGCTCACCAAGCTGAATCTTGTAGACAAAAATGTTGTTCCACGGAAGATGCCAGCTGAAACCCTCGGTGTATATTTTGCCCATTTCGGTTCCATCACCGAATTTGTAATAAAAGACTCCTCGATGTCCCGATGGGATCTGTGTGCCGCAGCCGACAATACCGGTCATAAAAACCAGAATCAGCAGAAGAGGCAGCAGTTTCAAACCTTTGATGCGGGATGTCGTCATAGAAACCTCCTTGTTTAAAATTGAATAGAATGATTTTCTGTTCTGTTTAACCTATGTTACGGTTTGAAATAATCAATATCAAGGTAAAAGTTAAATAAATCTAAAAAGCCGTCTTATATGGAATAACCGGAATACTTGATTTAGCCAACGATGTATCCACCTCAATTACGGCGGAATCGATATCGATAAAAGTAGTTTCCACGCTCAGTTCCGACGGCATATCAACGGCGATTAGTTTATAGAAAAGGTTCGATGATGGGATACGGAATCCGGTTTTATATTTCCCGCTCTGCAATGATGTAGCATAAGTTCCGACACCGCCATTGCTTTTAAGGCTAAATATAACCGCCGGAGTATCGCATACAAATGTGATCGAATCCCCCGCCGAAAGGGCAATAATTTGATTCTTTTCAAAATATTTCCATCGGGGTATGACCGATAGTGTTTCGGGAGGAGAGGTCGAGAAACTGATGCCGTCCTGGGAAGAAAAAATTCCCGGCGGCTGCATTTCGGCCGAGGAAAATCCCCAAAAGCGCCAGCCCCGGTATGAATAACTGTCATCATATAATTTAGCAAAATATGCGCTTCTTGAAATATTATATGTCATGGGATATTTCGCGACAGTATCATTGTCATCAAGTTTACAGGCATAGCCGTAGAAGACATCCACGACATTGCCTGTTGCCACCGCAATATTATCATATCCATAAAAGTTTTCGCCGGATGTGGATCGCTTGATATCAATAACTCTTGAGCTGGAATCTATTTTATAAAGAAGCATCGAACCATCATTGATTAAGAACGGGTCGGTCGGGAAAAGATTATTGGTAAATAGTTCTTTGCCATCCAGCGACTCGAGTATGAAACGAGTTATTTCGTAATCATCAGAAGTCGAGACAGGATCCTCGGAATTGCACGCCATCCAGCTCAATATAATTGGAATCAGAAACATTAATATTATATAGGGAGAGCGTCTCATGATTACCTCTTTCGTCGTTTTTTCAATTCCTCTTTCATATTTTTTATTTCATCGCGGAGTGCCGCCGCCGTTTCAAACTCAAGGTTTTCGGCCGCCTTTTTCATGGCTTTCAGCATAAAGGCGATCTTATCTTCGGCCGTCATTTCCGCGAAATAATCAGGTTTCTCGAAAGCGATCTCATCCACGACCGTTTTGGAATCGGCAAACTGGGTGGCCTTTAATATTTCTTCCCTCGTTTTAAAAATCGTTTCCGGCGTGATATGGTGTTTTTCGTTATATTCAAGCTGTTTCTGTCTTCTCCGTTCCGTTTCATCGATCGCCTTGCGCATCGAGTCCGTGATTTTGTCGGCATAAAATATCACCTCGCCGTTTTTGTTACGGGCCGCTCGTCCGGCGGTTTGTATCAGAGATCGCTCAGATCGAAGGAAACCTTCCTTGTCGGCGTCGAGAATCGCCACCAGCGATACTTCGGGTAAATCAAGGCCCTCGCGCAGTAAATTTATCCCCACCAGGACATCGAATTCTGACAATCTCAAGTCGCGGATAATTTCGGTGCGGTCGATAGCGTCGATTTCGCTGTGTAAATAGCGAACGCGGATGTCGAGCTTTTTCAAATAATCAGTCAAATCTTCGGCCATCCGTTTGGTGAGTGTCGTCACCAGGATTCTTTCCTGAACTTTGGTTCTCTCCCTGATTTCGTCAATCAAATCATCAACCTGATTGCCCAGAGGTCGAATCGATATTTTGGGATCGACGAGACCGGTAGGACGAATCACTTGCTCCACGACTACACCGCCGGATCTTTCAAGTTCGTAATCAGCCGGAGTGGCCGAAACAAAGATTACCTTATTAATCAGCGCCTCAAACTCATCGAAAAACAGGGGCCGGTTATCAAGTGCCGACGGCAGTCTGAAACCATGCTCCACCAGCACTTCCTTGCGGGAGCGGTCGCCGGCATACATTCCCCGCACCTGAGGAATGGTTTGATGAGATTCATCGACAATCAGCAGGAAATCATCGGGCAGAAAATCTATCAGGGTGGCCGGCCTTTCCCCCGGCTCGCGGTTGGTCAAATGCCGGGAATAATTTTCGATGCCGCTGCAATAGCCGATTTCCTTCATCATTTCAAGGTCATACTTCGTCCGCGATTCCAGACGTTGTGCCTCGAGGAGCTTGCCCGCGCCTCTAAACTCCTTCAGCCTGTCATTGAGTTCCTTTTCAATCTGGACAACCGCGCGCTTCATCTGCGGATGACTAGTCACAAAATGCTTGGCCGGATAGATGGCCGCTTTCTTTTTCTCATTCAGAATTTCCCCGGTAAGGGGATCAATCTCCGAAATCCGGTCGATTTCATCGCCGAACATTTCAATCCTGAGGGCGGTTTCCTGATAAGAAGGGATCAATTCGATTGTATCCCCTTTTACCCGGAAGTTGCCGCGCGCAAAATTGATATCATTGCGATTATAATGTATATCAATCAGCGAACGGATCAGTTTATCGCGGTCGGTCATCTGCCCCTTTTCCAGAAACAAAAGCTGTCGTTTATATTCCTCAGGGGAGCCGAGTCCGTAAATACAGGAAACCGAAGCCACAATAACGACATCATTACGCTCCAGCAGCGATGCGGTCGCCCGCAGGCGGAGACGATCGATGTCCTCATTCATCGAAGTGTCTTTCTCTATATATGTATCGGTGGTCGGGAGATATGCCTCCGGCTGATAATAGTCGTAGTAACTGATAAAAAACTCCACCGCATTTTTTGGAAAAAAGGCCTTTAATTCACCATAAAGCTGTGCCGCCAGCGTCTTGTTATGGGAAACGACCAGAGTCGGGCGTCCGTAATTCTTGATAACATTGGCCACGGTAAAGGTCTTTCCGGATCCGGTCACGCCCAGCAGCGTTTGAAATTTGTCATTTCTGGTCAGTCCCTCACAAAGCTCTCTAATTGCCCTGGGTTGGTCTCCGGTTGGTTTATATTTGGAAACCAGTTCAAATTCCGATTTTTCCATAGGAAATCGAATATTCTGCAAATTATGTTCCATTCTTTCATTCATAAGCAAGTTTTGATTACAAGCCAAAATATATCATATAAGCTCCTTATAGCAACCAATTTATAGAACGGACGAGTGATTTGTGATGTTCATTTTTTGTTTTGGAACCGGAACGAATCTCAAACGTTTAATAATTAGATAATTTGGTGATAAACAATGAGGTTATAACTTCGTATAACATAAGGCGTTAAAATTTATCTTGACAGCCGTCTTGAAAACCCTAAGTTTAGGACTTTAATTTCCCTTTAGTGATGTGATTAAGGAGGGTTAACAGAATGTACGCAGTATTTGAATCCGGCGGGTTACAGTTCAGAGCGGAAGAGGGCTCTATGATTAAGGTTCCCTATATTTCTGCGAATCCGGGTGACAGCATTTCCATTGATAAGGTTTTACTGGTAAAGGATGGTGATAATTCTTTCATCGGCTCTCCTTATCTCAGTTCGGCTATGGTGGAAGCGGAAGTTATAACCGAAGGTTTGGCGAAGAAAGTCGATGTTTACAAGTTTAAAAAGCGGACCAAGTATCGCAAATTACAGGGGCATCGGCAAAAATTTACGGAAATCAAAATCAAAAAAATCACTCCACCGGTAAATTGATTCACCATATTAGAAATAACGCGATTATCTGGCCGGAAAGCTCTCCTTTCCGGCCGGTAATCCTGTTGTTTGGCCTGATTCTAATTGCCGGCCTGTCTTTCGGGCAGGTCCAGTCCTTTAATGTGGTCGATGTCAAAGTTGAAGGCAACCACCAGGCGACTTCCAGCCTTATTCTTTCCGTCGCCGGTATTCATAAAGGCAGCGAATTGACTGCAACCGTTTCGCAAGATGCGGTCAGCCGGCTTTACGGCTTGGGCTTTTTTGAAGATATCGAGCTGTTGGCCGACGAGACAACCGGCGGTTTGATTATTACCATTAAAGTAAAAGAATTACCCAAACTCAGAAATCTCGATTTCCAGGGCAACAAGGAAGTCAAATCCAATAAATTAAAGGAAGAGCTTGGCCTCTCCACCAGCAATTATTTGTCGAGAAGTCTTGTTTTCGAAAAGAAAAATGTCATTATCGATCTTTATGGCGAAAAAGGCTATTTTATGGCCTCAGCCGAATCGGAATTGAAATACACCGATGATTCCACGCAGGCCGACTTGATATATAAAATTAAAGAAGGTTCCAAGGTAAAGGTCGAAAAAGTCTATCTGTCCGGCAATGAGAGAGTTAAGGCGGATAAAATTATCGGGAAAATGCGCAATCGCAAACGCGGTTTTCTGAAAACCTCGGATTTCGATAAGGAAAAATATACCGAGGACAAAGATAAAATTATTGAATATTTGCATGACCAGGGATACATCGATGCTTACCTGAAATCGGATTCCATCGCGGTCGATTCCAATTCCAATAAGATGTATATTTATCTCGATATCTATGAAGGCCCGCGGTACTATTTCGGCAAATCGTATTTCAGCGGCAACGAAGTCTTCACATCCGATAATCTCGATAAAACGCTCAAGTACCACGAAGGTCAGGTCTTCAGCAATAAGAAATTCGAAGAATCTTATTATGAACTTTACTTCATATACCAGGAAAAGGGTCATTTGCATGTCAGAATCATGGATGATCGCAAGACTCGCGACAGCCTGCTGGATATAACTTATGATATCGTCGAGGGACTTCCTTCCGAAGTCAACCTGGTCAAAATTTTTGGGAATACCAAGACCAAGGAAAAGGTCATTCGCCGTGAAATGACCTTGCATCCCGGCCAGGTGTTTCATCGATCATTATTGCTCCGTTCGATCCGTGATATTATGCAGCTTAACTATTTCGGGAATGTCACACCCGATATCGTGGATTTACCCAATGGCGATGTCGATCTTACCGTAACAGTCGAGGAAAAACCAACCGCCCAGATATCGGCGGGAGCCGGATATTCCGGGGTTGACAAATTTGTCGGCACCTTTGGTCTGGGAATACCCAATTTCCGCGGCATGGGCCAGCAGGCATCGATCAATGTCGATATCGGCAGCGCGAGAAATTCATACTCGCTGTCATTCACCGAACCATGGGCCTTCGGAACCCCGACCCTGCTGGGCGGGGAGCTTTATTACACCAACCGTGTCTGGTACTCCGATTACACCGAGGGCAGCCGAGGCGGTTCGATCCGTGTCGGGCGGCGTTTAAGATGGCCCGATAACTATTTCCGGGTTTATGGTGTTTACCGGATTGAAAATAACAGATATTATGATTTTAGCGAGTCCTTTCTGGATGCTTACTCATATCAAACCAAAAAATATGTTGATAGCCTGTCTGTGGATACTGTAAAATGGACAAAGCTGTACGATTATGAAAGAGGCGAACCCTACCCGGGATCATTGTTGCGCTATAATGAAGAATGGTTCAGCGCTTCGACTATCCAGTTGTCAATCGTTCGCGACAGCCGTGACCTTCCTGAATTTGCCACGAGCGGTTCGGTCCTGTCATACTCTTTCGAGAAATCCGGTTCATTCCTGGGCGGTTTCTGGAAGTACGACAAGCAAATTATTTCATTATCGAAATTTATACCAATTTTAGGGAAAATTGCGCTGGCGGGAAAACTTACCTATGGTGTCGTAACATCCTCCGAAGACGACAGCACTATCCTGATCTCGGAACGATTCTCCCCCGGCGGAACCGGCTATACCGGTATCATAAGGGGTTATGATGACGGGTCCCTGACACCGGACACCGTGGTTATTAGAGCGGATACCGCAAAATACTATGCCTGGCCCGACACGACTTTGAGCGGCGATCCATACAAAACAGTTGTAAACTATAAACCCAGTCTGGCTACGGTCCGTGGCAAGTATATGCTTGTCGGCAACCTTGAATTGCAAATTCCCGTAATACCGAACCAGTTGTATTTGCTGGGCTTTTTTGATATCGGCAATTCCTGGCTGTATCGCAAGGATATAGCCTTAAATGACTTATATAAAGGTATTGGTCTCGGTTTCAGACTGGTGGTTCCCGGTATCGGGACCCTTGGCTTTGATTTTGGATATGCGCTCGATGAACAGATAAATCCGAGTGATGGCACCGTCGAGCAGAAACGAGGCTGGAAACCGCATTTCCAGATCGGAACAACTTTCAGATAGAAAACATATAACAATAAAATAGAATGAAAGGAGCCCTGATGAACAAAGGTAAGGCCTGCTTAATGATTACCGCCATGGCGATTGTTCTTTTCGCCGTGCTGACTTCATCCGGTCAGGCCCAGGTCGGCAAATTCGGCTATATCGACTCTAATAGAATTTTCGCCGAGTATAAGGAATGGGCAAAGGCACAGGAAGAGTTCAATACGCAGTATAAAGCCTGGGATGACGAAGCCAAAGAAATGCAAAAAGCATATGAAGATATGGTCGATGAATATGATAAGCAGAAACTGATTCTCTCTCCCGAAAAGAAAAAAGAGCGCGAAGCCGCCATCGAGGCTAAGCGCCAGAGCCTGGATGCGTACACCCGTGAAATATTTGGACCGGGTGGAACCGCCGAAAGAAAGAACAAAACATTGGTGCAGCCGCTGGTGGATAAGATCAACGCCGCCATCGAGCAAGTTGCCACCGAGGGCAATTTCGACTTTATCTTCACTTCCGAAGCACTCGCTTATGCCAAGAAAGATTACGACATCACCGACAAAATCATCGAGTTGCTCGAGGAAGAATAAAAATTTGGTATATGTGTTGTGGGTATAAAACTTGAAGAGCTGGCAGAACTGGCCGGCGGCCGGTTGATCGGCGACGGTTCGGTTATTATCGAATCGGCGGCCCCGGTTCAATCCGCAATGGCCGGGCAGATTAGTTTTGTCGCCAATAAGAAATACCTGAAATATCTTGAAACGACTGCCGCTTCGGCAGTCGTTTTATCATTAGACATCGATTTTGAGGGTATTCCGGTGATAAAGCATCAAAACCCTTATCTTGCCTTTGCCATCATTCTTGATCAGCTTTATCCCGATGAGCCCATCGCCGAGCCGGGCATGCATCCAACCGCGGTGGCGGCAGCGTCCGTAAAAATCGGGGCCAATTCCTCCATCGGAGCGTTATGCTATGTCGGCGCTAATTCCGAGATCGGCGACAATACTCTTATTATGCCGAGGGTTTTTATCGGCCGGCAGGTTATAATCGGTAATAATTGCAAAATTTATCCCGGTGTGAATATCCTCGATAAGACGATTATCGGCGATGATGCTATTATACATAGCGGCACCGTTATCGGCTCCGATGGTTTCGGCTTTGCAAGGCATGAAACCGGGATCAAGAAGGTCAGGCAGATCGGCTGGGTTGAGATTGGCGATGATGTCGAGATCGGTTCCAATGTCTCGGTTGACCGCGGCGCGCTCGGCCCGACGAAAATCGGTAATCATGTCAAGATTGATAACCTGGTGCAGGTCGCACATAATGTCGAGATCGGCGATTATTCCATAATTGTCTCCCAGGTCGGTATTTCCGGATCAACCAAACTCGGCAAAGGGGTCATTCTGGCCGGCCAGGTTGGATTGGTGGGTCATATTGAGCTTGGCGATGGTGTGCAGGTCGGGGCGCAGTCGGGTGTCGCAGGCAATGTCGAACCGGGCAAGAAAGTCCTCGGCTCACCGGCCCGTGACCTGATGGAAGAGGGCCGCATCGAAGCGTGTATTCACAAACTGCCGGAATTATTCAAGCGGGTCCGCAAGCTGGAAAAGCAGTCGGAAGAAGAATAAGTCAGCCTAAATTAATGTCAAGGAGAATAATTGACCTTTTATAATCAAGATATGATAGTATCAAGTTCTTCAATTATACGGCGACTATCCGAAAAATATTTCGATATATCTTCTATTGATGAGCCCGGGTTACCACCATGGGCAAACTCGTTTCGCGCATTGACCAAAGATTGTAATGACATCAAAAGTTCAGCTTTATCAGGCAAAGATTCTATTTTCGCCTTAAATTTATCTTTCCAATCATTATCAAAATCGTTAATTACATTGCAGATCATTGCATAACTTGGATTATAGGATTTTTCTTTTATCTTCTTTGAGATAAAGTTTCTCACTTGACTGTTGGAATCCTTTGAGCAAAAATCCGCTACTATTGATTTAAAAGCAATTTCAATGGCTCCGCAAGCCCTTATGATAGCGAATTTAGTAATGAAAGGTGCAATAAGACTTGACTTACCGACGCCAGTTATACTGATCAATGCTTGGTCCAAATCGGCCCTGCATTTCATGAGAATTTCATCTGCGTAAGGATTATTCATACGACATGCCGTATAAGTAATTCATTGCCAATGATATACGCAATTTAATTTGATCGATGTTCGTTGTTCTAATTCGTATCGCGTTCTGATAACTCGCATCTTTCAACAATGCGCGACGCCTTTCTCTAAAGTCGATCATCTCCGAATGTTTCAAATTTGCCCTAGCATATGAACTTGCTAACATAATAGAGTCGAATATTGTAGGATTAAATTTGTGAACCAATCTTTCTGGATCTATCTTCGAAATATTACGAAAGGCTTCTTCTCCAAAAAGATCCGCTACAAAATGAATGGTTGCCAAAAAGTCATCTTTCATATTTCTGATTACCATCTCATCTGGATTTTGAGATTCGTTCATGAATTCATTTAGGAATTTCTTAAGCGATATAGATTTAGTCCTATCAGTTCGAAAATCATGAGAACTCATTGCCAGATATCTTAAAATAAATTCGATATCTCGCATTCGTGAATCTGCGTTTTCAAGCCCATAAAGATTACGCCATACTGGATGCTCGTTTAGTTCGATTAGCGCACTGTTAAGCGACCCTTGATAAATACAATTCCTTATTTCTTGTGATAATAAAGTTCTTCCACTCGTATTTATTCTTTCAAAAATTTGAAACATACTAGTGTTTCGTTTATCAGGTACTTTGGGTTCTTTGGGCTTCAATTGAACAAAAATTATGGAATGGATGGTCGTGTTTTTAATTCTTCTCTGTTCTGCGTCATCCAATTCCGCAAATGTTTTTCCCCGCCACCGTTCATGAATCTTCTTAGACATGGAGAGCTTAAAATCCTTGCCATCTTGAGAAAATACACGTTTTTCAACAAAATCATAGACGGTCATTATGCGTTGATAGCCATCGACAATTAACATCTTTTCATCTTTGGTTCTCGCTAGAAAGATGCTTGGGATTGGTAAGCCAAGCAAAATGGAGTCAATGAAATAGCTTGCTTCGATTCTATCCCAAATATATTTTCGTTGAATTTCTGGTTTGACAAGCTCCCCGGTTTTATATCGTTCGATTAGTTCACGAAATGATAAATCCGCGCCCCACGAACTAATATCGAAGATTGAATCATCAGTATAGAAATCCTCATTCTCAGATTTTATTGATTCTATTATCCGATCTTCTTTTGCCATGTTTTTCTCCCCCAGTGAGATATTATTTAAAAAATGAGATTGCCATATTAAAATCCGACTTGAACACAAAACATGTTTTTCATACAATTAACCGACGCAACCGATTGAAATTTATAGTCTAAAACAATCATTGTCAATATCTATGTCAAATTTGAATCTTTAGAATTCGTGAGCAATGCAGTCTAAAAACCACCCCCGGCAGATGCCGGGGGTGGTTATATTCGGACCAATCCTGGATGTCAAATAAATATGCGTGTCCGGACAGGCCGGCTTAGAACGGCAGATCGTCGTCCTCGGCACTCAAATCGGCTTCGGGCGGCGCCTCAGGCGGCGTATCGGAACTCGGACCGGGACTACCGCCGGCACCCTGGTCGCGGCCGCCGAGAAATTGCAGCCGCTGGGCCACGATCTCGGTCGTGTAGCGTTTATTGCCGTCCTTGTCTTCCCAGGACCGCGTTTGAATCCGGCCCTCCAGATAAACCGATCTTCCCTTGGCCAGATATTCCTTGGCAATCTCCGCCTGACGCCCCCAAACAACAATATTATGCCATTCGGTTTTGTCCTGCATGACGCCGTCCTTATCACGCCATTTCTCGGATGTCGCCAGTGAAAACGTGGCTACCGCCTGCCCCCCGGGTGTATAGCGAAGCTCCGGGTCCTTGCCAAGATTTCCAATAAGAATAGCTTTGTTGACTCCAGCCATATGACACCTTTCCTAATGAGATTTCAAGAATGTGTCCCGGAATATAATCGACCTCTCCCCGGCTGTCAATCACCAAGTCCCTCGTCGCCGATGTTTTTTGCTTGTTGACTGGATATAATCGTATTATTATCTGACAAATCACGAGGAATACAATATGGAATTACTGAATCTGAATGAAAAAGATACCGCCGCCGCACTTGAACGATTTCTTATGGATAAGCTGTCCGAGTCCGGACTGACAGGATATGTCATCGGACTTTCCGGCGGAATCGATTCGGCGTTGTCGGCCTCGATTGCCGTCAGGGCGGTTGGGCCGGAAAAAGTGCTGGGCCTGCTGATGCCGTACTCGCGCTCGTCGAGCAAATCGCTGGATGATGCTGTCATGCTGGCAACCAGGTTGGGAATGCCGACCAAAACGGTCTCGATAACTCCAATGATTGATGCTTACTTTAAGAAATTTGATGAGGTCGATCCGGTTCGCTCGGGAAATAAAATGGCCCGCGAGAGGATGTCGATACTCTTTGACACGGCCCACGAAATGAAACGCCTGGTGCTGGGGACATCCAACCGCACCGAAATCTGTCTGGGATATGGAACCTGGTACGGCGATGTGGCCTGTTCGGTCAACCCGATCGGGATGCTATATAAGACGCAGGTGAGGCAAATGGCCGCATATTACGGGGTGCCGGAATCAATCCGAACCAAAATACCTACCGCCGACCTGTGGCCCGGCCAGACCGATGAGGGCGAACTCGGGCTGGAATATGCCCGGGTCGATCAGTTGCTGTATCTTATTCTCGAAAACGGCATTACAGAGCGAAAGAAACTTAATGAGGCCGGATTCGATGATGCTTTTATAGATCGGGCGGTCGGTCTTATTAACCGCTTTTATTTCAAAAGACATTTGCCGGCCATTGCCGATATTGGTATGAGGTCCATTCCCGATAAAATAGTGATTAGTTAAGAATATGCCGGAGATTGAAAATAAAGGTGTGCTGTTTCTGGTGCCGACGCCGATCGGCAATATGGGCGACATAACGCCCCGTGCGCTGGAATGCCTTGAACAATCGGAAATGATTGCTTGTGAAGACACCCGCCTGTCCGGACGTCTGCTATCGCATTTCGGCATCAGGAAAAAATTGATCAGCTATCATGATTTCAATGAGCAGCGCCGGCTTCCGCAACTCCTGGAAGTTCTGAATTCCGGCGGAAATATCTCCGTGATTACCGATGCCGGTTCACCCGGCTTGTCCGATCCGGCCTTTCGAATTATTAGGGCGGCTATTGAAAACAATATCAGAATCTCGCCTCTTCCCGGTGCCAATGCACTGATACCGGCTTTGACCGGTTCCGGCCTGCCGCTGGATAGATTCTTCTTCGAGGGCTTTCTGCCGAATAAGGGCGCGGCCCGCAGAAATCGGCTGGAAAAATTGAAAGAGCTGGAACACACGCTTGTTTTTTATGAATCACCGCACCGCATCGAGAAGACAGTCGCCGATGCGCTCGAAATCCTGGGTGACCGACAGGCCTGTCTTGCGCGGGAATTATCCAAAATATATGAAGAATTCATTCGGGGGTCATTGTCGGAAATCCTTGAGACGGCCGGTTCACGAAAACTCAAAGGTGAGATGGTTCTGGTTATCGAGGGGCTTGGCAGAAAATTAAGGAAGTCGGATGAGTAGAAAGGATTTTTACCCGTCCGATTGGCTCGTGATCGGTTATCCGGTTTTTCTATCTCTGATCATTCTCTTTTTCGGGCGGCCCCTGGCCGGTTATCTCGATGAGATAGCCATCAATATCGCGATCATAGTTCTGGCGCTGGCCATCATTCATTATCTTCATGGCGAGCAAAGCCGAACGGCGCTTTTTTTCAGGCTGCTTTATCCCTCGATGCTGTTTCTCGTTTTCTATGAGCAAACCGGCGGATTGATGAGACTGATATTCAATCATTTTTTCGATTATCAATTGACCGCCTTCGAGCATTCGATCTTCGGGATCAATCCCACGAAATGGCTCGATACCAATCTCAACAATGTCTGGGTGACCGAGGTCCTCAGTCTGCTGTATTTCACTTTTTATCCGATGATATATGTTTATTTCCTCACCCTGTTTTTTATGAAAAAATATCATCTTATCAAAGTCTCGATAACGGCCGTATGCCTGACTTTTTTCACGTCGTTCCCGCTTTTTTTCCTGTATCCTATCGAAGGGCCTCGTTATCATTTTGCAGGACAATACATGAATGAAATTACCGGGCCGATATTTCGCCCTTTGGTCGAGCTGGCGCAGCGCGGTGCGGTTCACGGCGGCTGCATGCCGTCGACGCACTTTGGCGTGGCACTGGTTATCATGATTTTCTGTTTGAAATATTTTAAAAAAGCAGGTATACTTCTCATTCCGGTAGTGACCGGACTGGCCCTGGGGACATTTTACGGAAGATACCATTATGTCTCCGATGTGGTGGTGGGCGGTTTGATTGCCCTGGCGGCGGTGTTTGTCACCGAAAGATATTTAATAGTTGATGCAGATAAAGACTCTATCGCGAAAAAAAATAAGAAGAAAGTAAGCTATGTATCCCGAGTTATTTAAGATTGGCGCTTTTGCCATACGGTCGTACGGAGTTATGCTGGCAATCTCGTTTTTACTGGGTGTGTACTATGTCAGCCGGATGGCCAGTAGAGAGAAAAAGGATTTCGGTGTTTATTTGACTTTGGCATACATTATGGTTTTTGCCGGAATCATTGGCGCCAGATTGTCATATGTGCTGTTTCATCTCGATGAATTCAGCGGCAGTTGGACCAATTCTTTTAATCCGTTTCACTCGGATCGCATCGGCATCGCCGGATTGAATATGTACGGAGGCGTCATCCTGGCCGTTCTGGGATCTTATATATACCTGCGGATCAAGAAAATGTCGGTGCTGGATACCTTCGATATTTTTGCCCCGACCATCGGTTTGGGGCTGGCCATAACGAGAATCGGCTGTTACCTGAACGGATGCTGTTTCGGGACGCCGACCGAATTACCATGGGGAGTGGTTTTCCAGGAACATTCGATACCATGGTATATTTTCGGTACGCAACATCTTCATCCGGCGCAGTTATACAGTTCATTGTACGGGTTGCTGCTGTTTATATTTCTACACTGGCGGCTCAAGAATCGGCAGTTTGTCGGCCAGGTGATAGCGCTGATGTTCATGATCGAGGCCGTTTTTCGCTACGGTATCGAATACGTCCGCTATTATGAATCCGAAATGCATGTGAATATTCTGGGGATGCAGCCGACTTACAATCACCTGATATCAATCGGGCTGTTCCTGCTTGGGCTGGGGATATATATATTTCGGCCTAAAAAATAATTTGGCAATAGATCATGGCTTTTTTCGAGTATAAGGATTATTTAAGGATTTTGAGGTTCTCAGCCATAGAATCCATAAAAAATACTGGGAAATTATGCACCAGCGAACAGGAAATAGCAAGTTCATTTCTTACAAGACAGGTAATTACAGGTTTTTCATTAAAAGAAATCCTGAAAGGAGTTTCTGTTGACGATGTCATACGGACATTTGTTGGTAGACAAATATTTGACTTTTCCTCGGCGCATATTCTGTGCAGAACATTATTCGAAGGTTATATAAATTTTTTCTATTTATTTTTCTCCACTTCTGATAAAGATGAGAAGGACTTTATTCATCTCTATTTTCGTTATCACTCAATAATGGAAAGAATCAAAGGATTGTCAGCGCTAAAAAGCAAGAATCCTCGGCTTTCTGAATTTCAGAATGAATCCAAAGAATACAAAGAAAAAATCCTTGGCAATAAATATTTTGACAGGCTTAAACAAAAGGAAAAAAATGGAATATTAGATGCAAAGAGTTTTACTCGATTGAAAATAAAAGAACTAACAATACTAGCAGGATTCCACGAGTCGTTCTATCAGACATTTTATAATGTAACATCGTGGCATACGCACTCTAATCCTGCCTCAATTGAACAGGTGAATGCTGTTAGATCTCCAGAGGACTCGAAAGAACTCATTTCGTTGCCATTAGAATGGTCTACACTTTTCTTGGGATTATCCATAAATGCGGTTTCCAAGATTATTGGTGATATTGGAAGAAATATTCAGAAAGAGGATGAAGTAATTAGAATTATTGAAGATTGCCATTTATTACAGAGTCAAGACTGGGGTTCTGATGAATTTAACCTCTCATCGCACCGGTGATCTCTATGCGCTGGCCTGCGCCATTGTCTGCGGGCTGGGAAATATCCCGGCCAAGGTGGCGGTCGAAAATATTACGGTCGAAATTTACAATATCTTTTTCTTCACTTTCGGCTTCATTTTTTCAAATTATGTCTGGTTTCGACCGAAGGACCGCGAAGAAATCCGCTCTATCGACATAAAGACTCTCGGATTGATATTTGTTCTCGCGCTGCTGTTTACTTCGGCCTTATACCTGTTTATCATGTCGCTTAAGCTGATCGAGCCCGCCACCGTGTCCTTTCTTTCGCGTTTTGAGGTTATTATTACCGTTGTGCTGGCTTATCTGCTTCTCAGTGAAAGACTGCGCGCTTTCGAAATTATCGGCGGCATGATCGCATTGGTCGGAATTTTGGTGCTGAAGTACAAGACCAATCTGGCCATCTCCCACGCGGCGACTTTGATGGTTGTATCGTCGTTCATGTTTGCTGCCGCCGAAATTATCATTAAGAAAAATATTACCCGGCTCGGGACCGGGCGGTTTTTGTTCTACCGTAATCTCTTCATGGTATTTATATCATTGGGAATTCTGTTTGCCCGCGGGCAGTCGATCTATATTCCTCCCACCAAGACGGTCTGGCTGATTCTGGCAGCGGCGATTTTGCTGCCGGTGCTGGGCCGGGCCACTTACATGGAGGCGCTCAAGCGGATTAATATTTCCCGGGCGGCTCTGGTGACTCAGGCAACCCCGCTGTTCACGGCCCTGTTCGCTTTTGCGATTCTGGCCTCAATGCCAACCTTGACCGAATGGCTAGGCGGCGCCTTGATTGTCGGCGGCGTTGTGATAATTCAGCTATTTGCCGGTAAGGAAAAAAAGGGCGGAGTCGAGCCGATGTAACCGGCCATTTCTCCAAAATATTAATTTAAGATGAGTCCTGATAATTACTGGAATTTAGTGAACTTCGAGCATCCGCTGAAGCGCCAGCAGGGTATTGGCCCTGATTCGATCGGGAACTTTTATCTGTTTCATAGTATCAAGATTCTCAAGGCAATAGGCCAGGTCATTTAAAGTAGTCCTGTACATATTGGCGCAGACCGGACAGGCCTGGCCGGACAACTCAAAAATCTTCTTATCCGGATTTTCGAGCGCCAGCCGATTAATCAGATTTATTTCGGTTCCGATTGCAATCGGCGTTCCGGCCGGCTGCTTCCTGACAAAGTTGACAATAAAACTGGTGGAACCGACCGCATCGGCCAGTCTGACCACCTCGTGGGGGCATTCCGGATGGACGACTATTTTTACACCGGGATATTGCTGCCTCACTTCATGAACATGCTCTTCTTTGAAATTGGTATGAACATGACAGTGACCCTTCCAGAGAATCACCCGGGCATTATCAAGCTGTTCTTTGGTCATGCCGCCCTCTTCGCGTGAGAAATCCCAGATGACCATCTCCTCCGGCTTCAGGCCGTATTTTATACCGGTATTGTATCCGAGATGCTGATCGGGAAAGAAAAAGAGCTTCTCTCGCCGTTCAAAACCCCATTTATAGGCGGCGTCGGCATTGGAGGAGGTACAAATAAGACCGCCGTGTTCGCCGACAAAGGCTTTTAAACCGGCCGCGGAATTCATATAAGAAATAGGCATAATCCGCTCATTTCCGCCGAAATGCTCCAGCGTTTTCCAGGCTTCCATGACATCGGCCATTTCTGCCATGTCGGCCATCGGGCACCCAGCCAGCGGATTGGGTAAAAAAACCTTCTGGCCTTTTTTGGCCAGAACATAAGCCGCTTCGGCCATGAAATGCACGCCGCAAAATATGATATACTCGACATCATCCTGGGAGGCCGCAATTTGGGACAAAGCGTAGGAATCGCCGATAGCATCACCGAATTCGACTACTTCGACCCGCTGATAATGATGAGTCAGAATAATGGCCCTTTTTCCAAGTCTTTCTTTGGCGGCTATTATCCGTTCCCTGAGGTCATTGCCAGTGGCCTCGCGATATTCTTTTGGCAGCGCAAAATACATGATCTAAATCACATCCTCATTAACACCATAATGCCATAATTTGGCAAATATACGCATTTCCGCTCACAATATAACAACTATTTAATAAAAATCAATTTTGTTGGGTTTTGTTCCCGATAGTAAATTATTTGCATCAAATAACCGTATGTGATATATTAACAGCTTCGAAATTGGCCTGGATGGCAAATTATCCCGTTGCCGTCCGGACATAAATTGAAACATGGAATATTACTATTAAATTGGACGATATGAGCAATATGGAAGACAAAGAAAAAGATAAAGAAAGCGCCGCCGAGCCGGAATCCCCCAGTAATTTTATCTGGGACTTTATCGATGAAGATATCAAAAACGGCAGGTTCAACAAGCATATACACACACGTTTTCCGCCGGAGCCGAATGGCTATCTTCATATCGGCCACGCCAAGGCGATATGCATCAACTATGGCACCGCCATAAAATATGGCGGCAAATATAATCTGCGCTTCGATGACACCAATCCGATCAAGGAAGAATCGGAATATGTCGAGTCGATGCAGCGGGATATTAAATGGCTCGGTTTCGACTGGGAGGAACGGCTGTTCTATGCTTCCGATTACTTCGACCAGCTCTATGAATGGGCCATCAAGCTGATTAAGGACGGCAAAGCCTATGTCGATGACCTTTCGCCCGACGAAATCCGGGAATATCGCGGAACTCTCACCGAGCCGGGAAAAGAAAGCCCGCATCGCAATCGCCCAATTAACGAAAACCTCGATTTGCTGGAGCGAATGAAAAAAGGCGAGTTCCCGGACGGCTCAAAAGTGCTTCGCGCCAAAATCGACATGGCGGCTCCCAATATCAATTTACGCGACCCGGTGATGTACCGCGTGATGCATGCGACTCACCACCGCACCGGCGACAAATGGTGCATTTATCCCATGTATGACTGGGCGCACGGTCAGTCCGATTCTATCGAGGGGATTACCCATTCTTTGTGCGATATAAGTTTCGAGGATCACCGGCCGCTCTATGATTGGTTTGTCAAACATCTTGGAATCCATCATCCGCGGCAAATTGAATTCGCCCGGCTTAATATCACCTATACCGTTGTCAGCAAGCGCAAACTGATCCAGCTTGTGACCGGCGGCCATGTTACCGGGTGGGATGATCCCCGCATGCCGACCCTGTCGGGTCTGCGAAGACGCGGCTATACCCCGGAAGCGGTCCGTCGTTTCTGTGACCGGATTGGCGTCGCCAAACGCGAGAGCATGGTCGATATAGCGCTTTTGGAACATACTTTGCGCGAGGATCTCAATCTGCGTGCACAGCGCGTGATGGCGGTGCTGAATCCGCTCAAAGTGGTTATCGATAATTATCCTGATGATAAAGTTGAATTGATCGAGGCGGACAACAACCCGGAAAACCCGGCCGATGGAACCCGTCAGGTGCCCTTTTCGAAAATAATTTATGTCGAGCGCGATGATTTTATGGAGGACCCGCCGAAGAAATTCTTCCGCCTCTCCCCCGGCCGCGAAGTGCGCCTTAAACACACCTACTTTATCAAGTGCGAGAGTGTTATAAAGGACACCAACGGCAATATCGTCGAGCTTCACTGCACTTATGACCCCGCAACTACCGGCGGTTCGGCGCCCGACGGGCGCAAGGTCAAAGGGACGCTTCACTGGGTATCGGCAGCGCATGCTCTCGATGCCGTAGTGCGGCTGTATGACAGCCTCTTTACCAAAGAGAACCCGCTTGAGGATGAAGATTTCATGGCCACAGTAAATCCGAAATCACTGGAAGTCCTAAAGGGGTGCAAGCTGGAACCGTCGCTGGCCAAGGCCGAGTCAGGGAAATTTTACCAGTTTTTACGGCAGGGATATTTCGTGGCTGACTCAGTCGATTCGAAACCGGGGCATCTGGTGTTCAACCGTACCGTCGGCCTCCGCGACTCCTGGGCAAAAATGGCGAATAAGGAATAATAATATTTTACATGCGAATACATGTCGGCACGCGCAATTGGTGTTACAGTGTAAGTATCCACAATTCAGCATTAAGTCAAACATATCAAACGCACCTCAAAGGTGGATTTCGATTCGCTCTTATTGAATGAATACGGATTGTTTTCTACTTTATGACGCCGCAAGATCAAATATGTCTTCGGTTTCTTGTTGCAATTTAAATAAATAAAATAGTATATTCCTTTGTTGGGATTATACATAGCTTATCGACACCTATTCAAATGATCCAAAATCATTTTTAGAAAGTAGTTATATGAATATAATTAGTAGATTTAAAAGATTGAATTTTTGGAACAAACTTTTTGTGTTTGGGGCGATTATAGCAATTTTATCATTAATATTTTCACTGTGGGAATGCTTTTTTAATCCTAACGCCAAGAAATCAGATACCGATGAGATGAAGTCAAATCAATCAGAAATCATCGAGGTAATGAGTGAATATAAAAAGGCAAATAATTCTGAATTAATGAAAAAATATCCATTGGGATATGCATTATTCTATGCGAATATTGATGATCCCGTAATCTATTCTCCTGCGAAATTACGAAATGATTTTGTTTACGAAATAGATTGGGAAAAATCCCAGATTGAACGATCCAAAGAGAAACCTGGCTGCATGGTATTGTCTTTACCCGATATTAGATTTAAAAAAACGAATTCTGTTATTGAAGAGACAGTTTTCATATTTCCGTTGAGGGAAGGATGGTGTAATAGACCCATAAGGGGGTTTATGCCAGTCGATCTTTGGATTGAGGTGCTACTTGTCAGAAAGGAGTATTTCGTTTGTATAATGGGCTTTACCGAATTGTCCTAATATGTTATAAGTGATACAGGATACTAAATATTGCTTCGACTGCATTTGAAAATGTGGACCCGGACCATCAGATTATTGTCGGTTAATTATCGCCAGCTGCTCGAAGATGTGGCTGTTGTCGGGGATGTTTTTGACGCCGATTTGATCTATAAAACGGATAATACCCTCTTTGTCGATGATGAAAACCACCCGATCGCTGTAATCAGATTCGGTCAGGACACCATATCGACGGCTGACCTCACCATGCGGTGAATTATCGGCCAGCATCGGATAAGTAATCCCCCCCAGCGTTTTTTGCCAGTTCTGGTGGCACGGTACCGAATCAACCGATATCGACAAAACCTGCGTGTTGAATCGTTCGAAACGCTGCAACTCTTGTTCATACGATGGAATCTGGTTGGTGCAGATAGTCGTCCAGTCCATCGGGTAAAAAGCCAGCAGGACGTTTTTTTTGCCTTTGAAATCGGACAGACGGATCTTGCCGCCAAGATGCGACGGCAGAGCAAAGTCGGGAGCTTTACTCCCGACCTTGAGTTTTTTCTTAAATGTAAACGGCATGATCCCTACTCTTCCAATTTGGAGAATTTATCGGTCGGGGCGCCGCAGATGGGGCAAACCTCGGGCGGCTCTTCCCCGTCGTGCACATAGCCGCAAACTTCACAGACCCATTTCATCTGAATCCCTCCCGATTATCAGTCTTCCATCGGCGACGTGCCGTCGGATGAGAACCAGAAATAATTCCCGGAGAGCGCTTCTCTCTCGGCCATCAATATCTCATAATGACCGCTTTCTTCCTCGGCCATTTCCTTCATGATATTCTTGAAGCCGGCATCCGAAATAATAGCGGAACCTTTTTTGTAAAACTCGACGGCATCGAGTTCCGCCTCGATGGCCAGATTGATATACTCCACCTCGGAATTGAATTTTTTCAATTTGCCGCCGACAAAGGCCTTTTGCAACGGACTGATACCGGTATCAGGCAGTGCCCCGATTTCGCCGCCGACTTCCTTTTTATAGATGTCTATCAGGGTGGCGCGATGCCGGGCCTCGTCATTGCGCAAATTCTCGAGTCTTCGTTTGGCCTCGGTATTGGCGGCCTGCTTGGATAAAAGATCATAAAATGTGAATCCATCAATCTCGCTCTTTATAGCGCTTTTCAGAAGCAGAGCTTTATCCTTGAAAACATCATTGCTCATCAATCATCTCCTTAAAACTTATTTATCCTGACCGTTCCCGGATAGTCCTCATCATGTCCCGGTCATTTACTTTCTTTAATTAACTTCTCCAGTTCTTTTTTTAGTTTTCTCAGGTGGTCCTCTTTCTTTCTGCGCCCGGCACGATCGACAATACCGCCGAAATGGTCCTTAGCCAGTTTCTTTTCCAGATCCGCGATCTCTTTTTCCAGTTTTTCCCGTGGTTCCATGGCTCAACCCTCCTGATTATCTATGAATTCAATGGCTCTTTTAATCCGTTTGACAGTCTCCTCTTTGCCGATAGCTTCCAGAATGTCATACAATCCCGGTCCTTCCGAAATACCGGATACGGCCAATCGAGTCGGATGTATCAACTTCCCTTTTTTAACGTCGATTTGCCCGGCGACGTTATTCAAAGCGGCCTCCAGGCTTTCCTTCGTGAATTTATCGATACTTCCGAATTTTTCAAGTAGTTTTATCAAATACTCTTTGCTTTCCGGTGTAAAGGTCTTTTTGGCCGCGTCGGGATCATATTGAAAATCGGAAAAGAAGAAATAGCCGCTCAACCTGACAAAATCGGTGGTCCGACGGCACCTCTCCTTCAAGAGGCCGACAACCTTTCGCAAATAGTCCCATCTGGTTTCCAACCAGTACTTGGTCGTGTGCCCGGCCTCGACCAATAACGGACCGGCTATTACCGCCAGATCATGATCCGACATGCTGCGAATATACTCGGCGTTCAAAGATAGCAACTTTTCTTCGTTGAAAATAGGATTGGCGCGGTTGACATTATCCAGCGTGAAAATCCTTATTAATTCCTCGCGGGGCAGGAACTCGCGGTCATCCTTAGGCGACCATCCCAGCAAGCAAAGGAAATTAAACAGCGCTTCGGGCAAAATACCATCCTTGCCGTATTCGGCGACGTCCTTATCGCCCAGGCGCTTTGAAACCTTCTTCTTATCCGGCCTGAGAATCAGCGGTACATGCGCAAATTTGGGAATATCAAGCCCCAGTCCCCGGTATATGTGTACTTGTTTGAAAGTGTTGCTGATATGGTCATTGCCGCGGATAACGTGAGTAATGGCCATCTCGTGGTCGTCCACGACCACCGCCATATTGTAAACGGCCCGGCCGTCATTGCGAAGCACCACAAAATCTTCGATTTCGCTATTCTGCCGGGTAATTGTCCCCGAGACAAGATCATCATAGCTTGTCTCACCGTCGGGAATGGCCAGCCTTACGGCAAACGGCATTCCCTTATTAAGATTATCCGTAATTTCATGCTCGGACAGATTTCGGCATTTCTTATTATAACTGGGCGATTCCTTGGCGGCCATGGCTGCGTTGCGCCGCCGCTCGAGTTCCTCGGGGGTGCAAAAACAACGATAGGCGTGGGCGCTTTGCAGCAACCTTTCGACATAAGGATTATATCTGTCCATCCGCTGAGACTGGAAATAAGGTTCCTCGTCCCAATCAAGACCCAGCCATTTGAGAGCGTCAAGAATCGGTTCGACTAAATCCGCCTGGGATCGTTCGATATCAGTATCTTCAATACGGACAATGAATTTTCCTCCGCTGTTTCTCGCAAAAAGCCAGTTGAATATGGCGGTTCTGGCAGTTCCCACGTGAAGGTATCCGGTGGGTGATGGGGCTATTCTGACTCTGATTGTTTCTGACGTCATAAGGTGTTGTGCTCACATGTATTATATTACTATATTAAAGTCTTTCTTCATCTTTGTCGGAGCTGTCTGTCGGCGGCGGGATATCGGGTGGAAGAGGCTTAACCGGTGGCGGCGGTGGTGGTGGCGCCGGAGGCTGATAGGGCGGCTGGTATTGGGGTTGATTCTGAGGCGGCGGCGGATATGCATATGGCATCGGCTGCATCTTTACTTCGGCGAACTCGAATTCCAACCCGCCAACCAGCTTTACCATAATATTATAAATAAAGGCGAGTATCAGGAAAACTATAGTATAAACGATAGCACCGAAGAAGGCTCCCAGTATCGGATATAGTACGATCAATAAGCCCAGTGGCGGCATTTCTTCTTCCATACCGCTCATACCGCCATAAATGCCTGACATAGTTCCTGCCAGACTGAGAATAGCCCCCATAAACAGGGCCATAAACAGGCCCATAATAAAGCCGAGAATCATGTTGACCACGAATGAGACTTTTAAAAGTGGCCAATAACTAACACTTTTAAGTTCCAGTTTCATAGCTTGACCTCTTTAGACACAAATAAATTTCTACTCTTAATTATAGGTCTTGCGGCCTCTTCATCGGGCCGCCAAAAAATACAATATAAATGCCCTGCCAATGCTGCTCAATATAAAACTACCGACCTTTTCGGCAATCATCGGGCATTTAATATAAATCTGGCATCGACTGCCTTGGAACAACCCTTTTTGCGGCAGGCAATAAAGGGATTGATGTCGATCTCGGAAATAATATCAAAATCTGAGACAAGTTGAGACAGTCTGAGCAAAGATTCTTTTAATGTAACCAGGTCAACAGCTTCCGATCCGCGGAATCCGGTCAGGAGCGGATACGATTTCAAACCGCTGATCATTTCTTCGACATCGGTATCGCTCAGCGGGTTGATTCTAAAGGCAACATCCTTAAGAATTTCCACATAAATACCGCCTAAGCCGAACATAATCAATGGACCAAAGGCTTCATCGGTGGACATGCCGATGACCGTCTCGACACCGCCCGTTATCATCTCCTGAACAAAGACCGAGAATTTCTCGGGCTTCCCCTTCTTTGCTACCGCAGCAGTTTTCTTTCTCAAATCGTTGAAGGCAGCTTTTACTTCCTTGCTTGTCCGTAGATCGACCACGACTGCGCCAAATTCGGTTTTGTGCAAAATGATGGGCGTGTTAATCTTAACGACGACCGGGTAGCCGATTTCCTCCGCGGCAGCGACCGCCTCCTTTTCACTATTGGCTATGATGTTCCTGGGAGCCGGAATACCGTAATGAGTCAGAATTTCAAGGGCGGTCTCCCCGACGATACTCTTTTGGCCGGCTTTCAGGGTGCTATTGATAATATTTTGGACCTGTTCCTTATTGACCCGGAAGCTTTTGTATTTCCCCAGGGGGCGGTCCAACCATTTTCGATGTAAGTCCAGATGAGACAAAGTATTGGCAATGGCCTCAGGAAACTGATATACCGGTATTCCGTTCTTTTTAAGATATTCAACGGCCTGCGATCCTTCACCGGCCCCCATGAAGCATGCCAGGACCGGCTTATTGGTGCCTTTTATGCCATCAAGGATCGAATTAGCCACTTCCATCTGGTTAATAGTAACAGGAGGGACAAAGATCGGCATTATGCTGTCATAGTTTTTATCATCTTTGACAACGCTTAAAGCAGCCTTGAATGATTGCCCTCCGGCTCCGGCAATGAGGTCAAGCGGATTATTTACATCGCCTTGTCCTGAAAGAGCTTTTTTCAACTTCCTTTTGGTCTCGCCGGTATAAGGCGGCAACTGCAAACCCAAACCGACCAGCGCGTCGGTGGCAAGAAGCGCCGGGCCGCCGGCATTGGAAACGATCGCAACCCGATTCCCTTTGGGAATGGGCTGGTTGGCAAGAGCCGATGCGACATCAAACATTTCTTCTACCGATGATACCCTCATTACCCCGCATTGATCGAACAGAGCATCAACCGCCACATCAAGTTCGGCCAGGGCGCCGGTATGTGATGAGGCCGCTCTTGCCCCCTGCAGGGTTCTGCCCGATTTAACCGCCACTATCGGTTTGGTTCGGGATATTTCTCTGGCTATTTTGGTGAAACGCCGGGGATTACCGAAGTTCTCAAGGTACAGGAGGATAACTTCTGTCCGCGGATCATCCTTGCAATATTTGAGAATATCATTGGCCGAAATATCGGCCTTGTTGCCGATTGAGGCAAACATCGAAAAACCGAGTCCGAGTTCCCGGGCGTGATTCAGGATAGCTTCGCCCAGTCCGCCGGATTGCGATATAAAACCGACATTTCCGGGCAGGGCCGCTGTCTTGCCAAAGGTACAGTTCAAGCGATAATCGGGATCAGTGTTAATGACGCCATAGCAATTGGGGCCGATCATCCTTATTCTATATTTCCGACAAATTTCGATCAGTTTATTTTCAAGTTCTATGCCATGGCCGCCGACTTCCTTAAAGCCGGCTGAAATTACGACCATACCGCGAACCCCTTTATTACCACATTTTTCGGCCATATCCGGAACCGCATCCCTGGGCACCACCATAATAGCCAGATCGACAGCATCAGGAACGTCCAGAATTGTCGAATAACACTTAATCGAATGTATGACATCGTAATTCGGATTAACCGGAAAGACCTTACCATTGAATTCGTTGACAATCAAGTTATGAAGAATTTCCCGCCCGATAGTTCCCTTGCGGGCGGAGGCGCCAATGACGGCAACCGATTTGGGCCTAAAAATGTATTCAAGACCGTTCATTTAAGGTCCTTTCTCAGATCACATAAATACTAATTGCCGTCGGACACAGATGCCGCGCCGGTTTGCCTTTATTTGCTTTGCAAACAACCATTTATACGGCGTCTTGTCAAGTTTAATTTGGTGATTGGCATTTGGCTCTGAATTGGCCCGATTTTTTGAGATTTTTGAATGAAATTTGGCTGGAAGTCCAATTAATAGCCTTAAAAAGTTGAAAAATCAAAGTTATGTCATAAAAAATCATTTCCTTTTTTTATTTTATTTATTATAATTCCGGTGACCTAATATCCCTCCCAAGACGGTGTCGTCGGTTTTCCGGCGGCACCGTGTGTTTTAAACGCAATAACTACGACGATGTCTCCAAATCTCTTATATTACTATCAATGTTTTGGAACATTTTGGAATTTTTATTATTGACATAAATTCGGTTGCGTGATATATTTAATCATCTTGCAAATTACCTCACTTGCTGATTAAATGTCAGCGATGGTCGGGCAATGTTTTTTTGGGCGGTGGGTTGTTTGATGCCACGAACTACTGTTAAATTACTTCAGTGGTTAAGCCGGAAGTAAAAAAAATTATTGAGTAAACAGGAGCTTGACTTTAACCTCATTTTTTTTGGATCATAGTAAGGAGGTGATTGCCGGGTAAGAGAAAGGTACGTTTGGAACCATGAAAATATGGTTCATTAACAATCTTTAATACTTGTTACTTTTTAATGACTGATTCTCGCAGGAGATAAGTTGGGAACTTAATGTTGAGGTCTTCGAAAGGAGAAAAAGAATGACAAAGAGATTATCGGCAATTATCATACTCTCCTTGTTAATTGTCGCCTTTATGGCACTTAGTGTCTTTGCTGCAAAGACTGCCGATAACAATGTCTGGAAGTACAGGGAATATATCACCAAGAATTCCAAGACTAAATTAGCCGGCGGCGAACGTCTGGTTGGTTATGCCACGCCCACCGGTGATGGCACTCTGGGTTTTGACGGCGGGCAGGCCGCTTCGCCCGGTATTCAGGTCGGTATTACCACATACGATCTTCAGAGCAATACGCGTATGAACCGGCAGATTGACTGGCGCGGCACCCAAAATATGCATATGATTTGGATGAAAGCGACCACCATGGTTCAAACCAGTCTGGATCGTGGAACCGGATATGAAATGTATGATGCCGGTCTGGGATCATTCACATTTGAAGGCGTCGGCGGCGGTTGCGATATTCATCCGCGCAGCGGCCCCGGCATAAACTATTCCGGTTACGTCGGCCTGGATGTCGATACCGAAGGCAAGGTTGTCATCGGCAACCATCATGACGATGGCGCCGGTTATGCATCGACCGTCTGGTATGATTTTGACGTGGCCTCCTGTTTCTTCTCCCCCTACAAGAGAAGAGTCCCTGATTCGGTAATGAAATATGGAATTTCACCTGCTGATATCGCCCTCGGCGATTATGAAATTATTTGGCCGCAGATGGAATATCATGTTTTTGACGGCGATACCGTGACTCACGTTTTCTCGGAGCAGTCGACGAATACCATTAGACCTTCGATTATCACTTATTTCAGAAGAGTCGGTTCCGATACTCTCGGCGCCTGGGATTATCCCCCGAAGGTCATCGATACCGTCGCTGTCATTGGTCAGAGTGTTACCGCTTCGCGTACCAGCGGCAAGGTAGCTCTGGTCTGGCAGGCTCCTCCGGGCGCCTATCCCGGCGATCCGGAATCCAATGTCCGTAACTGGGTCGACCCCGGTCTGGGTGTCAACCAGCGAATCAATGATATTTATTATATGACTTCGACCAATATGGGCGCCTCATGGAGCGCCAAGACCAACATGACCGCTTATGATTCTACCAAGGGCGGTTTCCTTGGCCATGGCGATATGTCGGTTCTGATTGATACCGACGACATTCTCCATATTCTCTGGCCCGCTCGTATTATTGATCCGACCGGAGTCGAGGGCGGTCTCGGAACCTATACCTATTTCTGGGGATCGCGTATGCTTCACTGGGATGAGACCAATAATGAAATCAGAACGGTGAAGGATGCCAACTGGGATATTGCCGACGAAGACATCAATGACAGCACCTGTACCGGCGGCGCCTGGAACGAAATGAGTCT
>PGXB01000016.1 GCA_002838945.1 candidate division Zixibacteria bacterium HGW-Zixibacteria-1 | reverse complement strand
GTATCGGTATATAGGCACAATTCTGTTGCGATACTGTTGCGGACCTGATTCGAAGGTCTCAACGGCAGAATCGACAGAATAATCAGATCGGGAAGCCGCCTTCGGGCGGCTTCCTTTATTTATATCTAAATGGCCAGAATTTTGAATAAGTTGATTCTCAGTTTTTTGTTTTGATATATTTCAGGCCCGGAGAAAACAATAAGTCATAATAATAATATTTTTCGCCCTGCCTGACAGAATCAGCCCTTTTCATTACCATCTTAAGCAGAACAAATCAAATTCAGGTCAATAGGGTGGATAAATGATGAGCCGCACCAGGATAAGATTCTGCAAACTCGATTCGGCTGAAGAATTATATGCCGACAGGCCCCAGTCGGTTTTCGCCGCCAGGTTTATTATCTTTTCAGCAATATCCATATTATTGATCGATCTTTCTTACAAGCTGGCCGCCGGAATAACCTTTCAAACCAGGGAAAGCTGTGTTCTTCATTCGACATTTCCCAAATGGACTTTTTTGTTATATGAAAATTTAATTGAGCTGTTTCTTATAGTTATTGTCGGAGTTTTTGCCGCAACGGTGGTCGAAAGGTATTTCTTAAAAGTCAGACGTGTCCTTCCGAGGAACTGCTTTACCGCCTTTATTTATGCTTCAGTCATCCCAATTTGCTCGTGCAGTGCCATTCCATTTATAAAAACCATGGAAAATAAAATACCCTATCGGGCATTGATAACTTTCGTGATCGCAGCGCCGCTTCTAAATCCATATATCATCATGGTATCAATAACGGTTTTAGGATATAAATATGCCGTTTTGAGAATTGTTTGCTCACTGGTTCTGGCCGTTTCCACCGGTTATATTGTGGAATTATTTCATAAGCGCGAAAATTTCGCAAGACCCTATAAATTATTGGGATGTGGCGGCCAAAGCATCTGCAAAATGGATAATGATTCCATTTTTATAACGAGTATGAATATTATAAGAAAAATAATTCCCTTCATTCTGGTGGCCGGTGTATTAAGTTTTTTGTTTGAAATGGTCAATCCGGGAAGCTGGCTTCAAAGTCTTGAACTTGACGGCGGCATTCTTGGAACTGCCGTGGCCATCCTGGTGGGTGTGCCGATATATTTTTGCAACGGGGCCGATGTTTTATTTCTGAAGCCGTTTATACATCATGGCGCCATATCTGCGGGAGCGGCCATGGCGTTTTCACTGACATCCACCTCAATCTGCATCTCTTCCATGGCTATGCTCATAAAATTCACCGGAAAGAAAACTGCTGTTGTAATCCTTATCTCAATTATTGTCGTGACAATTCTTCTCAGCCTGATAATACAAATGCTCCCGGTTGAATTCTATTCTAATATGAACCTGGGGAGTATTTAGATATTTCCAATAATGCATGATAGTTCAATAAGCTTTTACTCGGATCTGTAGAAAGATTGACAGACCGCTTTGATACGGTACGAAATGACTGCCTATCTGGATGTTGTTGGCTACGCCGGTGACGGCTCAGTCAATTTGCCGGACAGCGCTGTCTCATCGCCTGAAATACTCGATGAACCCGGTCTGTCGGGAAATGTTACTCCGGCCGATATCTTGCTGACTCAGGGCGCGACGACCATGCAGGATTTGGTCACGACCATTATTACCATTCCTGCCGATGGATACATCATGGTCAGCGCGGGTGCCACCATGGAGGCCTCAGGAACGTCCAAGGCGAGTCAGATCTATTTGCAGATCGATGAGACCGCCGGCGGAAATATCGTCAGCCCGTATTTTGTCATGTCAGGGTCCGGTGACCATGATACGCCCAGCAGCAGGCATTATTTGTCGATGTCCGTCGAGAGGGTATATTTCAAATCCGCCGGGACATATGAATTTCGCCTGGAGGCCAAAGCAAGCCCTGATAACGGCAGCGGCGCCGAGACCAGAATGCAGCGGCCACACATAACCGCCATTTATTTGCCGACTGCATATGGCCAGATTAATGCCTCAAATTAAGGTGGAGGCTTTATGAGAGTAATAACTCAGAAATTGGCTCAGATCATTATAGTGGTTGCATTCATGGCGGCCATGACCGGCCCTGTCGCCGCGGCGGGAAATACGACTGCGAAGGGCCTGGCTATCGGGGGACCTGCTGTATGGCAGGTGCTGGCGGGCGGAGGAACCAGCAACAGCACTTCCGCCGATTACCGGCATTCCGGAACAATCGGTCAGACGGCTGTATTTCAGGTTATGTCGTCTTCGAATACAATTAAATCCGGCTTCTGGATGAGCGCCGGGAATGGCGGTCCCTGTGAAGGAATACCGGGTGATCCCAATGCCAGCGATTCATATAATATCCTCGATCCGGCTTATTTGATTAATTTCCTGTATCGTAACGGTCCGGCACCGGCTCCGTTGGCTCTGTATTCCGGCGATCCGAATTGCAGTTGCGACATTAATATACTCGATGTCTCTTTCCTGATAAATTATCTTTACAAGGAGGGGAACGATCCCTGCGTCTGCAACGATTGGATCATCGGATGCGGTCTTCCGATCAGGTAGAAAGCAAAAAGGGCAGTCAATTGACTGCCCTTTTTTTATATTTTGAAATTATTCCAGAGTGATGATCGTCGTATTTATAACGCGCCCGGCAATAAAACCACGCGAATCATATCCCGGCGCCGAGATATTCTTGCGATTATAATAATTTAATATCAAAGAATAAACCCCCGGTGTAAGACCGGTCAAATTGGAGGACGCAATCAGGTGACTGCCGTCATTGGTTGTTTCCACCATAAAGCAGGAATCTCCTTCAGTGCTTACCAGCAACAATTCGATCGTGCCTCCGCCATAGTCAAGCCAATTGACCAGCAAATCGCTGCTCCGGCTGTGAGTGGACATGATGGTCGGAATTATCACATACGGATTTTTGGCTGGAAAGGCTATTGAATCCACCAGAGCCGGGGCGCTGCCTGAGGCGGTTACGGTGAAAATATAATTTTCACCAAGCTGGATAAAAGGGTTGGCAATGGTTCCGAATTCGGGATATGTATATCCTCCGATGGCGGCGGCCCAGGTCAGAAGATATTGCTCGCATGTTACGGAAATTCCGGGAATCGGATTGACCGGGTCGCATGGCGCATAGGCGGAATCAAAACTTGCCGTGATCCCGTCAATAAAAGTCGAATACCCCCCCAGATAAGAAACATTTCTGGCCACAACCAGCTTGGCGAATATACCCTCAGCCGCCGAACTCGTATCTATCATGACGCAGAAGTCCGAAAGATGGCTGATTTCCGCGGAAACAGAATTATCAATGATATTCACGCTGCTTAGAATATCAACCCAGCTTGAATTCTCATAGGCGCAGATAACGATCTCAGCCTCTGGTTTTCCCCCGAGCTTTGACTCGTCATAATCAATGGTGATCGTGGCCGGCGAATTGAATATCAATCCCGATGGTTCGATTGTGAACATTGCCGACAGTGGCTTCATGGGCGCCGTCGGCTGAGTGACGGCATCAGCCCGGGAAATCGCAAAAGAGGTTGTGTCGGTAACGGCTCCGACCGGGATATCGAGCTTGATCATACCGGCTATTTCGATCATGCCGCCGTCGGGTCCGATATTTTCGCCGGCCGTAATAGGCTCATCCTTGGAGTTGTTCGTCGATGAATCACCAGAGCAGCTCCAAAACACCACCCCAATAATCAAAAAAACGAAAATCGATTGTAGATAGGCCTTGCACATGAGAACTCCTTGTTTATTGATTTTTAGATTCGAATATTATTATTATACTGCCTGACACGGGAAATGTCAAATCGTCAAATACGACTAATTAGGATTAAATCTTCTTTTTTTTATTTTGTTGACAGAATCAAACTCCATGTTATATTTCAATAAATAAGGCAGCGATACCCGCTTAAAAATAGTTAATGATTCTGCTTTATCTGCATGTTGGAGTATAGGCACAAACCACATAAAGGAGGCTTCATGAAAGCCGCAGTATTTACCGTCGTACTGTTATTTCTCTTTACAATTTCAATTATGGCTCAACAGCCTGAAAAAGTCTCATACGGACCGAATTATCTCGAATCCAATCCGAATGTGACAACTTATCAAACCAATGACCGAGGAATTCCCCGCTTCGTCGAAGGAAATCTGTCGGATCCGGCAAAATCGGATGATATCACGGCAACGGCATTCGATTTTTTTGAAAACAACCGCGGGGCATATAAAATGGCCAATCCGACCGAGGAATTGATGGTCGGCAAAATCGAAGAAGATGATTTGGGAATGCGACATATTCGCTTCAACCAAACTTATAAGGGAGTAAAAGTTATCGGGGGTGAGCTATTCGCGCATTTCACGGCGGATAATATTCTCAAAACGGTCAACGGTACTTATATCGATAGAATAAATATCGATGTCAGGCCCGATCTGGCACAGGAAGAAGCGGTCCGGCTGGCCTCCGATGACCTTTCGGGCTTTTTTGGAGCCGGTCAACCCGGATCGCCCGAACTGGTGGTTTTCCCCTGGGAAGGCCAGAATTACCTTTGCTGGCGGCTGTTTATTCTATCGGATACACCCATGGGGCGCTGGGAATATCTGGTTGATGCCAAAACCGGCGACATTGTCTTCAAAGCCAACCGCATTATGGATGTCGATGTCTGGGGAACCGGCATCGGCGTCATGGGACAGGCGCGCAACTGGCTGGATATCTCGAACACCGGCGGCACTTATTACATGATCGACTACACGCGCCGGTTGAACAATAATGTCCACGGACACGGCGGGCAAATGCCCAGCGGTAATTATATTCAGACCAATATTGCGGGCTCTTCCCTCCCCGGTTCGGTTGCCACCGATGCCGACAATTACTGGGATAATGCCACAACCCAGCGGCCGGCGGTCGACGGGCACACCTATACCGGTTTGATGTATGACTATATGCTAAGCCAGTTCAACCGAAACGGCTACAACGGCAACGGGGCCTCCATGCTCACCTCGGTCAACTACAGCGCCGAAGGCGACAACAATGCCTACTGGAACGGCAGCCAGATAGTAATCTGGAGCTGGTCCACCGGCTGGCGTTCGCTGGCGGGCTGTCCCGATGTCATCGCCCATGAATGGGGTCATGCCATAACCGAATACACCTCGGGCCTGGTTTATCAGAAGGAACCGGGGGCGTTAAACGAATCATTCTCCGACATGATCGGTGCGGCTTTTGAGTTTGCCCACGACACTCTTGACACGCCCGACTGGCTGATGGGTGAAAACGGTCGTACCACCGGCGTCGGATTCAGATCAATGTCCGACCCGCACGTTTACGGCGATCCTGATTATTATGGAACCTCCGACCCCTACTGGGTAAACGTTGTCGGCTGTACCCCTTCATGGTACAATGACTATTGCGGAGTTCATACCAACAGCGGTGTCGGCAACAAATGGTTCTTTTTGCTTTCCGACGGCGGTATTCATCATGGTATAACCGTTTCCGGTATCGGCGTCCAGAACGCCATGAAAATAGCCTATCGGGCCAACGCCTATTACTGGAATTCACAAACTGATTATCATGAAGCCGCGCTTGGGACGATCTCGGCCGCGATGGATCTCGATCCGAGCGGAGCCTGGGCCCTGCAGGTGTCCAAGGCATGGAATGCGGTCGGTGTTACGACGCCCGGCCCGTCGCTGGCCTTCTCATATCCCGAAGGTATCCCCGAAACCGTTATGCCGGGCGCAATTACGACATTTCCAGTGGTAGTTACCGGCATTCTCGGCGGCGAAGCGATTTCAGGAAGCGGACAGTTACATTATTCCATCAACGGCGGGGCATATATTGTCGAATCAATGACCCAAACCGGAATCGATGAATATGAGGCGTCACTTCCGGCAATCTCATGCGGCGATCAACTGCAATTTTATGTCAGCGCCGAAGAAGCGACTTACGGCATCTTCTATGATCCTGATCCGAGTTCACCCAATGTGGCCAATGCCGCCACGCAGGTAACCACTGTCTTATATGACGATTTCGAAACAAACCAGGGGTGGACGGTGTCGGGAGGACTGTGGAACCGGGGTGTTCCGACCGGAAGCGGCGGCCAATACGGAGGTCCCGATCCTTCCAGCGGAACTATCGGCCCCAATGTCTACGGATACAACCTTAACGGTGATTATGAAAACAGCCTGCCGGAAAGGCATCTCACCAGTCCGGTACTGGATTGCTCCGGTCTGTCCAATTTAAAATTATCATTCTGGCGCTGGCTCGGGGTGGAACAGCCTTCTTATGACCATGCCTATATCAGAATCAGCACCAACGGAACCACCTGGACCACGCTTTGGGAAAACACCGCCGAGGTAGCCGACCAGCAATGGGTCTTTATGGAATTCGACATTTCGCAATACGCCGATAATCAGCCCACGGTTTACCTTCGCTGGACCATGGGTACAACCGATGGTTCCTGGCAATATTGCGGCTGGAATATCGACGGGGTCGAAGTGACCGGATACACCTGTGATGAAAATGCACTCGTTATTACAACAGATGATCTTCCTGACTGGACGGTAAAACGAACATATTCTCAGCAACTGGAAGCATCGGGTGGAATCGGCGTCAAAACATGGAACGATCGTGATGGTGATCTGGCCGGAACCGGTTTATCTCTGGCAACCGATGGAATAATCTCCGGAATGCCCATGGATGTCGGAACCATTTCTTTTATAGCCAGAGCGGTTGATGAGGAATTACATACCGCGGATAAGCCTTTCACTTTCAATATAAACGCGGCATTATCCATAACAACCTTTTCCCTTCCGAACTGGACCATAGAAATTCCATATTCCCAGCAATTGGGTGTCAAGGGAGGAACCGGTACAAAGACCTGGATTGATAAAAACAACGATCTGTCCGGCACCGGCCTGACATTATCGAACAGTGGTCTTCTGTCAGGCTCTGTGATAAACCCCGGGCCGATCAGTTTCACGGCGATGGTAAGCGATATTGCCGGCGATACTGAAGAAAGAGTTTTCAACATTACGGCCAATCCTCATGTCGTGATTACCACCGATTCCGTTCCATCGGGATTAAATGAAGTCGAATATTCCTGCCAGCTTGAATCCACGGGCGGCACTTCGCCTCTAAGCTGGACCGATAAAAACGGCGACCTGGCCGGATCCGGAATGTCTTTGTCGACAGGCGGCCTGATTTCCGGAATGCCTGCCGCATCCGGCGATTATCCGTTCACAGCCATGGTAGTGGATGCCGTCGGCGACGTTTCAGAGAAACCATTTACCATTACAATCATATCCGTTCTGGCCATTATTACGACAGATGTGCCTGACTGGACCGCCGGATATCCTTATTCAATTCAGCTGGAAGTCGTGGGCGGCGTTGGCGCCAAAACCTGGTCGGATAAAAACAATGATCTCGACGGTACCGGTTTAAGCCTGTCGCCGACCGGATTATTGTCAGGGACCCCGACGGCCGTAATGGAAATTACCTTTACGGCCATGGTCGTGGATGAATCCAAAATGACCGACGAAAAAACATTCAGCATTACCATCAATCCGGCTCTCGAGATTACCTCCGATTCCTTCCCCGACTGGACGGTAAATGTTCCTTATACTCAGCAGTTGCTAACTGCCGGAGGTACGGGAAACATTGTCTGGCATGATAAGAACGGAAATCTGGCTTCGACCGGTATCTTGCTTTCTGCAGAAGGAATCCTCTATGGTACACCGGTTCAAGTGGGATTGATAAGCTTTACAGCAAAGGCCACGGACCAGGGCGGCGCCGCAGTCGAAAAGCAGTTCAGTTTCACCATCAATCCGGGAATAATGATCATTACCTCGGAACTGCCCGAAGTTACCGTTAATATGCCCTGCTCACATCAGCTTGACGGAGACGGCGGGACCGGGACTCTTACCTGGGCCGATAAATACGGCAATCTTTCCGGAAGCGGCGTAAGCCTTTCCGCAGACGGGCTTCTCTCCGGAACTCCGACCAGCGCCGGCTCGACAGGATTCATTGCCCGGGTAGTCGATGAAGTGGGCGCTTTTAATGAATTGAGCCTGACCTTGGTGGTCAATGAAGCAGTTAGTATATCAACCGAACAACTCCCGGACTGGACAATAAACCGCGACTACAGCCAGCAACTTGCATCATCCGGCGGAACCGGGAGTATCTCCTGGATGGACAAGGATTCCGACCTGGAAGGAACCGGCCTGTCGCTCTCGGCGTCGGGACTTCTGGCCGGTATTCCGACCTCTACAGAACCGATATCATTTACCGCCCTCGCGGCAGATGAAAGCGGCAGTTCGGCCGAAATGGTTCTCGGGCTGAACATTAATGAATCGGTGTCAATTACTACAACCTCTTTACCGTCCGCGACGGTCGAGTTACCGTATACCTTCCAGCTTGAAGCATCAGGCGGAACCGGCGGTAAAATCTGGAGTGATATGACGGGCGCCCTGGATGGCAGCGGTTTGACCCTGTCATCGGACGGCCTTTTGACCGGCACGCCGCTGGCAGTATCCGATATTGAAATCACGGTTGAAGCCGAGGATATTTGCGGCAGTATGGACGAGGTGGTTTTTACGCTGTCCATCCGGC
This sequence comes from candidate division Zixibacteria bacterium HGW-Zixibacteria-1, assembly GCA_002838945.1. Lineage (NCBI taxonomy): Bacteria > Pseudomonadati > Candidatus Zixiibacteriota > candidate division Zixibacteria bacterium HGW-Zixibacteria-1. The sequence goes on along the minus strand of PGXB01000016.1, from coordinate 83,687 downwards.
CGGCTTATGTATGCGGTGATGCCGATGGCAATGAGAGTGTCAACATTCTCGATGTATCATTTTTGATCGCATATATATATCGCGGCGGACCGGCTCCGGATCCGATTGAGTCGGCCGATGCCGATGCCGGCGGGTCGCTTAACATTCTGGACGTTACATATATTATCGCTTATCTCTACAAGGACGGCCCGGCACCTGTTTGCCCTTAATTGCAAATTCCAGCTCTCTCCACTGGGGCGACATTAAGTCGCCCCTTTTTTATTCAAAAACATCGACCACCGGAATAATTCCAGGAATAAACGACTGACCCATATTCGTTCACTCACTGCATTCTCGAAAAAATAGCCTGTCTGTTTAAATTATATATTAAACATAATGCCTTTTTGATAAGTCGAAACATATGCATCCTGAATACGTAATGAGAAATATGCCGTCACTATTTCGCATTTAAAAAGTTTTAACCATCGGAGGAAGTATGAATGCAGTCAGGCGCTTGTTCCCCATGTTATTCATTATCTGTCTTTTTTCGGCTGCGGTATGGGGAGCAGACGAAATCTATATCGAAGTTCGCGTCGATTTGGACACGCCTGATGAACTCAGACAATTGTACCAATTAAACCCGGACATCGTGCAAGTGGGGCATAAGACAGTAACAATAATTACTGACAAGAAGGGGGTTGAAGAACTAACTGCCAATGGATTTAAATTTGAAATCATTCATGAAGATCTGGAGGCCTTCTATCAATCACGTTATCCCGATAAGGAATATACCGGATTTATGACTCTGAGCCAGATAATGACCGAACTCTTTTTCTATCATTATCTCTATCCTGAAATCACGACCGATACCATGAGCATAGGGAAAACTCTTGAAGGACGGGATATCATCGCCTTCAAAATATCCGATAATCCCGAAGTTGACGAAGATGAACCCGAAGTTTTTTTTAATGCCGCCATTCACGCACGCGAGGCAATTACTCCGCTTATCATTCTGGACATGGTCAGATACCTGCTTGAAAATTACGGTACCGATCCTGAAGTGACGCATCTTGTCAACGACCGCGAGCTGTGGTTTGTCCCGGTGATGAACCCGGACGGTTATCAGTATAATGTAGCGCATCAGTGGCCGGGCGGGATGTGGCGCAAAAATCGCAAAAATAACGGTGATGGTTCTTTCGGTATCGATCTGAACCGCAATTTTGGATATATGTGGGGTTATGACAATGCCGGCTCCTCGCCCGATGGCATCGATGAAACCTATCGCGGCACGGGGCCATTCTCGGAACTGGAGACCCAGGCCATTAGAGATTTTGTAATCGAACGCAATTTCGTCTTAACAATGAACTATCACTCCTGCTCCAATCTTTATCTCTGGGCCTATTCCTACAACAACTCCTATTCTCCGGATGAAGATATCTTTCGGGCTCTCGGCGATTCCATGAATGTCTATAATGGTTACGAGGCCGGTGTGGATGCAATCGGCTATCCGGTTAACGGCGGCGCCGATGACTGGATGTACGGTGAACAGACGCTTAAGAATAAAGTCATTGCCATCACACCCGAGGTCGGTAATTATAATGCCGACGGTTTCTGGCCGGAAACCTATCGTATCCCTGATCTTCTGGCCGAAAATCTTCAACCCAATTTGTTAATCGCCGAAATTGCGGGGCATATCGAGACAATTTTGAAACCGATTCCGCCGGTTCTGGCTGTTCCCGATTCAATCGACAACGCCGAACCGCTCGAAATTAACTGGGTGCACGAGGATGATCGCAACCCGGCCGTGCAATATGAGCTCGTGGAAATGAGCGATTATCAGGTGGTCGTGGATGGGGCTGACAATTTCAATAATTGGTACAGCCGCTATTTTGTGCTTGAGGGAGGTGTCTTTCACTCCGGGACCGACAACACGATTCCCCGATATATGCAGACGCTTCTTCCCTATACCGTCGCACCCAACGACACTTTGCGATTTATGATCTATTACGAAATTGCCGCCGCTGATATCGGCGGGTGGGATTTTGCCTATGCCGAAGTATCCACCGACGGTGTCAATTTCACCACGCTTCCCGGCAATTTGACTACCAACATCAATCCCTTCGGAAACAATCACGGCAACGGCATTACCGGCTGGTCGGGAGCCGAATGGGTCGAGGCTAAATTCAATCTTTCCGCATATGTCGGTCAGCAGGTTTATTTCAGAATTTCCTATGATGTCAATGAAAAGGCATTCGCGGGCGGCGGTATTTGGCTGGATGATATCCAACCGGTTCCGGCCTATGCAAGTTATACCATCATCGCTTCCGATTTAACGGACACTTCCTACACTTTTTCGAGTAAGCCGGAAGGCATTTATTACTACAAAGCTCGTGCCCTTGACGCCGATGGACAGTGGGGTGAATATTCCGGTGTCAAATCAGTGGTTGTCGGTAATCCGGCTATTTGCATGGATCCTGACGGCGACGGCCTCGGGACACCCGGCTACCCGGGCAGTAATTGCCCCGATGATAACTGCCCCTCGATCTATAATCCGAATCAGATCGACAGCGACGGTGACGGGATCGGAGATGAATGTGATGCCTGCACCGACCTGGACGGCGACGGTTATGGCGAACCCGGTTTTGCCGCCAATACCTGCACGATGGACAATTGTCCCAACCTGTATAACCCGGACCAGGCCGACTTTGACAGTGACGGCCTCGGCGATATGTGCGAACTTTGCGGCGATGCCGACAACAGCAATGTAGTTAATCTGCTTGATGTGACATTTATAATAAAATATTTGTACAAGGGCGGGCCGCCTCCGGCTCAGACCTGGATGGGCGATAATGACGGCAGCGGAGCCATAAATTTGCTTGATGCAACTTATCTTATCAGATTTCTATACAAAGGAAGACCGGCTCCGAGTTGCAGTTAGCGATTAATATAAAAAAGGGCAGCCCGTCGGCTGCCCTTTTTTATTGACAGAACTTCCGTGTAGATGGAATCTACTGCCAGTCACCCATGACAACAAAGGCCGCCCAGTCGGCCGGATGATCGATTTTATTTGTCGAACGCAATTCCTTCAGCTTCTTCAACTGCACCTCTCGCATTGCCCTCGAAATTTGAAAACCATTTCTTTCGTAGAAAGAGGAAAATAGTTCGGACGTAAGCCGATCCGACACCGGCCAGAGGGCGCTGACCACAGTCCGGGCGCCCGCCATCTGAAACGCCCTGCGAAGGCCATAAACGCCTTCTCCCTCATGTATTCTTCCCAGGCCGGTTTCACATGCGGAGAGCACGACGATCTTGGTTCCGTCAAGATCCAGCGCCGAGACTTCATAAGCCGTCAGAATTCCATCATCGATTCCGGCGCTGTCGGCGCCCTGACCATGAAGATTTGCACCCGCAAAAAACAGACCCGATTGAAGCAGAGGATTTTCACCGGCCCACTCATTTTCCTGTAAGGAAATTCCCCCCTGAGGTTCGGATGCGCAAACCCCATCCAGAAAATAACCATGTGTCGCCAGGTGAATAATTTCATTGCCCGGCGCCTTTTTCTTAAAGCAATCTTCAGTTGCTTTTTCACCCATGTGGAAACTGACCGGCCCCAACCCGAATTTTTCCCATGAAGCGGCTATCATTATTAGCTCCTGCCGGGTCCCCGGAAGCGGATCGAGCATAATTTCGTTCAAAGCGCCGCAACCTGAGCGCATACTTTTAGAACCGTATGCGAAGGGTATCGAAGGCCCGGCCGGCCCGTTCTTTCGAGCCGTTACCCGCGCATTTACCGAAGCATCATAATCGGGGTCACCGATAGCAAAAAGCCCTTCACCGGTCTCGCTTTTTGCAACTTGCCGCAAAATATCTCTGCCCGCGGACAGATAATGTATAATATATTTTTCGATCAAGTACCGACCGCTGTCATCAATAAGTCCCGCAAAAGAAATATTATTCAATTTCCCGTCGGGAGCTATTAACAGAAGGTCATAGTCCGAAATATATATGCTTACCGGTTTCCAGATTTTTTCAACCAGCTCGGCGCATATAATTCGGTAGGCATCCAAATCGGACTGCAGGCACTGTCGTGATTGCATTGCCGTCGTAAACATATGCTGCCGATACTTTTCCACGACCGCATCGATTTCAGCCGCCCTTCCCAGATCGATTATCACCGGTTCATGGTCCACCCTGATTATTACCGCCAGATAGCGGGAATCAAATGTAGTTGGTTCTGATGCCATTTTAGTATAAGCCAGGAATTCAATCAGGGCCGCATTATCGGGCAGCCTTTCTGCCACCCGTTCCGAGCGTATATCACGATAATCCTTTTGCCGCCTGTAACTGGCACTTCGTCGCGAAAGTTCGCTTTCCAAACTGTCGGCAAGGCTCATGAGCGAATCCGTCTTCCATTGATAACTGATTGCATCCTGACCAATACCGTCGACAAACAGGCGCGATAAATCGAACTTGGTAATTTGCAGAGTCTTTGCGATATTTTTGATATCCGGATCATCCTCTTTGGCAATGGCCCGCCTTCGCTCGAAAATTCTATCCGAGACCTGTCCTTTACCACAGAGAATTATGTCGGCTACCGACTTTGCAGCCGCATCGTTCGGAACATTTAACTCAAAATAGCGGGTTAGCAATTTATGCATGGAATTCTTATATAATCTGGAAAAAATAAGGGCGTCTTTTTCCGACATGTATAGCGCATTATCATCAAAATTAGACATCTTAATATCGCAGGCGCGCCCGGCATAAACGAAAGCGGAATCCACTTCCCCGATGTTGTTAAAATAGTCGCTATATGTCTCATAACAGTCGGCAACGGTCGTGTGCCCCTGCCCAAAAAGACTTATTCTCATATTTAACGAGGTGTCTATCAGCATCCGGGATCGGTCGTAAAATCCTTCTTTCAGGTAAACCAGGGCGAGATTGTTTAATATCTCTGCGGTCATCGGGTGGCATGATGGATATATTTTTTCACATATCCCAAGCGCCTTAGCCAGCAGCGAATCTGCTTTGAAATATTTATGGGCATCTCGATAAACCAGGGACAGGTCGAGGCAACAGGTTATCACATTCAGATGATCTTCACCCAGCAAATCGGCCGTTATTTCGTGGGATTGCAGAAGGTATTTTTCGGCCTTTTCAAATTTTCCCATTTTATGGTAAACCAGGCCGAGGGCATTCATAAGTTGAGCTGGAACCGGGTGATTCTCGCCGAAAACCTCGATATAAATGTCAAGAGCCTGGGTCAGCAATTCCTCGGCACGGCCAAAATTGTTCGTATTGCAATAAAGTTCGCCAAGAAACCAGAGATTCAAGGCGACATCGGGATGTCTCTCTCCACGGTGAATTCTCTTTATTTTCAGGGATTGTCTGAAATATTCTTCCGCCGCGGCATAATCGCCCTGGGAACAACTGATGGTGCCCAGATTGGACAGACATCTCCCGACCCTGATATCATCGGGCCCGTAAAGATCGGAATAGATTCCGAGACATCTTAAATAAATCTGCCGGGCCTCCTCCAGCCGCCCCTGCCTTCCCAGAACTACTCCCAATTCAAGCAAAGTGCCCGCCAGATCGGGATCCAATCCCCCAGGTGATTTTTCCCTGATTTCAATTGATTTATTGTAATATTCTTCCGCTTCGAATAACTTGTTTTGATTTCGACATACTAATGCAAGAAAATTATAACTCTCGGCGATAGCGGGATCCTCAGGATCGAGCAATCTCAGCCGCATGGCCAATGCCTGCCTGTGAAGTTGTTCGGAGTAACTATGGTTGCCTTTCAAATTGTGCAGACGGGCCAAATCGAAAATGGTTTGGGCTACGACGGGATGTTCGCGTCCCAGAACATTTTCCCTGATTCCCAGCGCCCGGTTTAAATATATTTCGGATTCCCCGAAATTCGTATCGGCGCGAAGATAAAGACCCAGTTTAAATAAGACCCCGGCGAAAGCAGTATCATTCTCGGGCAATTGAAGTTCGGCCAGCATCAAAGCTTTCCTGCCCAGCACTATCGCCGAGTCCAAAGACCTCACTTCAAGCAGAGAATCCGCCGATCTAATCAGTTCCGCCCATTTGGAATCGGACTCTGACGAACCGGCCCAAAGGGCAGTTAGAGTAATAATAAGGATGGTTGCCAGGGTTGTGATTATAGTGAGCATAATCCCTCTCAAGCAAATTCTCAATAATGATCGAATAAATAGACGGCTGAGTACAGATTTCTGGCAAAATTTTTTAATCGGGCCGGGAAATATCGCCACCATAATTTTCAGCTTTTCCCGCGAAAGCCATCCCTCTCAATAACATCCTCTACCTGATCAATATAACAAGATTGCCCTGATTCGTAAACAGAAATATGCGACGCCTTCAGAATCGGGTCAAACCGTCGGGCCGACCCGTCAGAATACCATTGAAAGTCCTTTTTTGTAAAATAGCTGCCTTCGGTAAACCTTTTAAGCTTGACAATATTAGACCCGATATTATATTTTAATGTGCTGCAAAGGTCTACCTATTGCAAAAATAAAATTTTGAAGGGGATAATATGCGCAAACCGAATCACCGTGGATTGATTACTTTTTATTTAATTGTGCCGGCACTGATTATTTTTTCCGCATCGGCTTTCGCCGAAACAGCCGCGTATGATGAGGCTCGGCAAGTCAGTGTTAACTGGCTTAATTATATGACCTTCCAGACGGGGGTATGGGGTGGATCGGCTGCTCCCGAAATAATCGGTTCCGAGGATATTATCGTAAATGATACCATTCTGGCCCGGTGTTTCAACATTTCTCCCCGGGGATTTATTATCGTCCCGGTCCTGAAAAATCTGCATCCCGTCAAATTCTATTCGGACGAGAGTAATCTTGACCTGAGTGAGACGCAGGGATTTGAAGCAATGGTGAGGGAAGTTCTGCAGTACGAGATAAGGACCTTTGTCGACATTTACGGCAGCCTTGAAGTGATTCCGTCGGATCAGGACCCCGTTCTTCTGGCTCCTTTTCACCGCCGGGAATGGGATAAATTCCTGGTCAGCGAAAACACCTTTAATGCGGAGCTGGCGGCCAAGAGTTTTCTTCCGCTGGAGGAAATCGGTCCCCTTCTAACTTCCACCTGGCACCAGGGCGCCCCGTATAATAATTACTGCCCGCCCGGCGACGGCGGCACCTGCGTCGTCGGCTGTGTCGCGACGGCTTCGGCGCAGATCATGAAGTATCATCAGTGGCCCCCCGAGGGAGTCGATTCATTAACTTATTATTGGTACGGCGATCAATCCTGCGGCGGTTCCAGTCCGGCCATGTTTTTGACGGGCTATTTCAACGATCCTTATGATTGGGAAAATATCGGCAATTCATGCGGGATATATGATGCCGCCGAAAAGCGGGCGGCTGTCGCCGAACTCTGCTATGAGGTTGGTGTGGCCGTGAGGATGCATTACGGTGTCTGCGGTTCCGGGGCCTACCATTTCAACGTTCCCGGCGTATTTACAGACTATTTCAGGTATTATGACGGCATCGAGGAAAAGCAACGAGCCAGATATAGTTATAACCAGTGGTCAGTCCTTCTCAAGGACCAGATCGAGCAGGGACATCCTTTTCAGTATGGTATTTACTCGCACTCGATAGTCGGTGACGGCTGGCGACAGACCGATTCGGCGACTCAGGTTCATTTTAATTATGGATGGGGCGGCAGCCGCAATGCCTGGTATACCATCGATAATTTATACTGCCCCTGGACCGGGTGCGCCTCGATGGTGGAATCGGCGATTATCAATATTATCCCGGATAAACGGGTTTACCTTACGGCGGACACATTATGGGGCCGGGTTCCTTTGACGGTTGCCTTTGGCGGACACAGCGAACTCCTGGTGGAGGACTGGAATTGGAATTTTGGAAATGGCGCATCCTCAAACGAGCAGTCGCTCCTCTATACATACACGACACCCGGACGCTTCGATGTTTCTCTCACGGTAAATGCCGGCACCGATACCTGCACCTATCAAACGACCAAATATATTACGGTTCTGGCCGATTCTCTGGTCGGCAACCGGGCGATGGGCAATGCAGGCGGCGTGGTGGAAGTTGTCATTCATGGCCGCAATACGGTGCCGCTGGAAATGATAAGAATCCCGGTGGAGTATGCGGGAACCCTGGACCTTACCTATCAAAGTTTTTCGACCGAGGGATGCCGCACCAACTACTTTGACCAGAAAAAGGCCATCAGTTTCGACCCGCTCAACAAACGCATCACTTTTTCGCTCTTGAATTACCAAAGCGACACCCCATTACTGGATGCAGGATCCGGCCCGATCTTGAAACTTTACTTTACAATCGGCGGTTCCGCTACGTACGAGCAAATGGCCACCATAATTATGGATGGTTACGGTTCTTACTATCCGATGTTTATGGGCCCGATTCTCGATTACGCTCCCGATTTGAGCGATGGCACCGTCACGTTGTATTATATGTGCGGGGATGCCGATCGCAACAACAGTATAAATATTCTTGATATTTCCTATCTGGTCTCTTATTTATATAAAAGCGGTCCGGCGCCTTTGCCGGAAATCGCCGGGGATGTCAATGCATCAGGAGACTGCAATCTGCTTGATATTACTTACCTTATCAGCTATATGTACAAGGGCGGCCCGGCTCCGGTAAATATTTTACCCGCCATTCTCATATACGACCCCAATACTCTACCATTTAATATGCTTAGCAATTACATTTGATGTTTGAATACGATATAAATGGAGCAATATCGTAATTATGATCAAGCCATTAATCGGGTATGGAATTAATTGATATTGACGGGAAAGTCAGATAATGATATATTTGCCAATAAAAGATGAAGGAAAAATATTTGGAAGGTCCAATTATCAAAGTTGGAATATATTGAGGCAAACTAACCAATAGAGGGAAAAAACAACAATGAGAAAAATCAAAGGATTGCTGCTCATTACGGCCCTAATAATCGCGCTGGCCCTTCCGGCCTTCATGATCAGCCCTGTCCTGGCCGAGGAAGAGACAAAATTGGGCTTTGCCGATTTTGACGGGGACGGCATCAACGACAATGCTGCCGATGATGACGGCGACGGCATCCCCAACGACGCCGACCCGGATTTTATAAAAGATGCCGGGGAACAGTCCGGTTTTATCAATTTTGCGGCCGGTCTGAAGACAACTGCTGTTGATGAGGCCCTGTTGACGAATTATGACAGATTCGGTAAGAAACGGTTTTGCGCGCGAGCCCTGACTGAAAACCGCTGCGGTTTCACATCGGAAGAAGGGTTCGGCTCCGATATCGGAATCGGCCTTGGATCCGCCGGAGGCGGCGCTTGCGCCGGAGGTGTCTGTAGATGAGGAAATATTTCTTTAGCCTGTTCAGTGCCATGGGTTTGTCTCTTTTGTTGACCTGGCCGAGCGCAGCCCAGACCAAAATTGAGTTCCAGGCGGCCGAAGGTTTTACCGATAATTTATTTCTGGATACAAACGCCGTGGAAGACACATACACAACTAACAAAGCCTCGATTTCAATGTATCCGGGATCATTTCTTGAACTGAGGCTCAAGAATGAGTACACTTATTACAGCACTAGATTTAACTTGAGTAATTTCAAGGGCGATATTGGTTTCACGCTTCTGCCGCTTAGCGACGCTTCGGCTTTTTCTCTTTACCTGTATGGTAATTTTGGAACACAGGTTTATCGAGTCGCTTATCAGCACTTCAGCTCTGACAATTATGACCTGGCCGCCGGCCTGGGATATACCCTGGGTGAAGCGGCTCAATTAAGAGTCGGTTGGAACTTCAACGACGCAGAGTACTCCCATGAATTGCCTGAAGTGGTCGATACCACCGATATGGTCATATCGCCATTCCCTCCATTCGACACTACTGTTTATACCGAAAAAAAATATGGTATGGTTGCCGACAATAGAAATCAGGAATTTTATATTGGAGGAAATTTTACTTTTTGGGGCTGCAATGTAATTGATGTAGAGGCCGGATATGCGCGAAAATATCTGTCCTATGTTGAGAAACCAGACAGGTTGTACTTAAGGCCGGAAGTTGATAATTTTGTCGATGGCAAGTTGGAAGCATACTATATATCACCACGATTTTCCAGGTCTATCGGCGATAAAATAGGCTTAAAAGTCACTTATACGTATCGAAGCTTAAGTGGTGACGATAATATTGTGGTTCCCGGAATTTCAACGGATTTTCTTTCGCCGTGGGCGTCGGTTTATGAGGGCGATGCCATAACAATGGCCGTCAAGACATTCCTGATACCTAATTTCATTGCCACTATCGGCGCGGCCTATTGGGACAAAGAATTTTTGATGACCGAACAGTATATTGAAGATAACGACAACAGAACACCTCCCATTCAAATTAGGGGCCGTCATGATTATCAGTCAAAGGTATTCCTTTCATTCCAGAGACCATTTCCTCTTCATTTGGGATCCTTAATCGAACCGGCTATTCAGTTTGACTATTCTGATAACAACTCATCCAATGAACTTTATAATTACACTAATTTTTCAGTATTGCTGGCATTAAAAGCCAGATTTTAGAAAAATAGAGACCCGAAAAAGGCAGGCAAGATTCCTGCCTTTTTTAATAATTAGTGCTTTATTATATACCTGCCGGTATAGTTTATATTCATCCATGTTTATAGTTTATTCTTGACACCTATAAAAAAATCATTATATTTTTTATAATGGCATGTTCCGGATGACTCTATGCACAATTTGAAGTTATGGGGACCGGGCCACCACATAAAAGAGAGGTAAAGAATCCGCCGTTTTGGCACCCTTGACTTACTGCAAGTATTTGGTAGATTATAACTTGGAAGAGAAACTGAATTTTTAATAACAAACAATTTGGAGGGCACAATGACCGTCACTAAGGGCAGTCTTTTGGGCTTATTGGTTGTTGCATCAATCCTGACCGCTTCGCTGGCGATCGGAGAGGCCTTCAAGGTTTATCCGTATGAGCGAAGCAGCGAATATCAGCCGGCTGTAACTCCGGCCGATTCTCCCGCCGAAGGCCGGGGTTACCTTGGCCGCTTGATGATTTACATTGTCGAGCCGGATTCCCGGTGGATGACATATACTGCCGGGCAGTATTATCACAACGGTTTTATTGGATTTGCCTATGACAGCACATTTGATTTGACCGCTTTGGGCGGTACCCTTGACCGCACCCTAAGCTGGCATCCCATTTCGTCATATAATGATATCACGCCTGACAATCTGATGGCTATAGCGGTTCTCTATGATATGTCACAATATGTCACAACTTGCTGTGATACCAACATTTCCGTTTGCAACTATTATTTCGATGCATATTATAGTGATGCATGTGCCGCTGCCACGGTCGATGAACAGTGGTACAATACGGTTAATGACAACTTTACGCATACGGTATTTATTGAAGAAGGAACGGCGACGTGGTGCCCCAGTTGCCCAAGTATGGCCACTCAATTGGCCTTTGCGCATGATTATTATACGGATTTTCCGTTCTTTTATGCGGCCATGGTAGTTGATAAAGACGATGCCGCCGATGCGCGTATGAATGATGATCTTAACCTCCACTGGCTGCCGACGACATATTTCGACGGCGGTCAATCTGTGCAGGTCGGATCCACTGCCTGGTATAATATTGGCGGAATGGTGGAGAATTGCGGCCATCGCACGGTCCCGGGCTTTGGACTTAAAGTCGAATTAACCCAGATCAGCGGCGTTAATTATCAGGTTCATGTATCGCTGGCGGAAAACCAAAGGCCGAATACTCCTCCCGCCCCGACCGGTGATATTCAGGCCATGGCCGGCGGAACCTGTCAGTACACCGGTAATACAACCGATCCCAACAGCGATCAGATGTACTTCCGTTTTGACTGGGGAGGTTCCGTGTCAGAATGGTACGGCCCGGTGAATTCTGGTGCCGATTGCATTGGCGATCATACCTGGGCCGCCGGTGGGAACTTTGTTGTGAAAACGCAGGCCAAGGACAGTTGGGGATTTGAATCATCATGGTCAACCGGATTGAACGTGACGGTTTATGCTTATATGGCCGGTGATCCCAACGGCAGCGGTACAGTCAATATTCTCGATTGTACTTATATAATTAATTATCTGTACAAAGGCGGCCCGGCGCCGAATCCATTGCAATCAGGTGATGTAAACGGCAATGGCTCGACCAATATTCTCGATGTCACCTACCTGATTAATTATCTGTATAAAGGCGGTCCGGCGCCCGTTTATCCTTCATAATTAATTTTCAGAGTTATACAAAAGGCCGATTCGGAAATTCCGAACCGGCCTTTTTGATTGGATTGGATGGATGATTTTATAATCCGCTGAATTGAATGTCCTTGAAATAAAGACTCGGGCGCCTGATCGAAGAATACGGGTAGGCGTCGTTTCCGGTTGCATCCAATTGCTGAAAGAGATCCAGAAGATTCCCGGAAATATTCATCTCATTGACCGGCCGGATAATCTTTCCGTCTTCGATGTACATACCGATAATACCCATCGAATAATCGCCGGTGGTGGAGTTGGAGTTGCCGCCGATGAATGAGGTTACAAAAATACCCTTTTGAACATCCTTTATCAGCTCAGCCAGAGATTTATCGCCCAATTCAATAATGGAATTGGTGCGACCGGAGATGGTTGGTTCCATGGCCAGCTTCCGACCGTAATAATTGCTGATAAAATAGGATTTTAGAATTCCTTTATCTATTATGATCCGGCGCCTGGTGGCCATGCCTTCATTGTCAAATAACTTTGAACCAAGGCCCGAAATCAGAAAAGGATCATCGGTAATGGTTGTTTTTTCGGAAGCAATCCTCTCCCCCAGCTTGCCTTCGAGAAATGAGTTTTTCCTATAGAGAGCACTGCCGGACATCGGGTAGTCGAGGGATCCTATCAGTCGGCTGGCGGCGCGATTTTCGACAACCATATCATATAAGCCGGACTCCATTTTTTTCTGCCCTAATTTTTGCCCAGCGCGTTCGACCGCCTTTTTCGACAATTCTCCGGGTCCCGGAATGTCCTTTATGAACCGAACTGTTGCCCAATCCCAGTCACTCGGGCGCCCCCCGTTTTCATCCTGAAGGGTTACCTCTAATCCCCCCGAGAAAGCGGTTTCCCGGCTGAATCCCTCAAAGCCATTGCTATTGACTTTGATAAATTCCGAATAGGTATCGGCATACTGGCTGGTGGAGGTAATCAAATTGTCGGCCAGGCCGCCTACCGACTCGTCGATCCTTCGGGCCATTTCCACCCGGTCGCTCGAGGTAATATTATCATATGCGGAATCATATATTTTCAGATCGATTTCCTGCTGCCCCTGATAATATTTGGGGTCGGGCAAGCCGCGAGACGGGTCCTCACCCAGCAGTTTTGTCATAGCCACGGAACCATCGATAAATCGTTCCAGTTCGGTTTTGCGCATGTCATTGGTGGTACTGCTGGAATAGCGGCCGGCGGCATAAATTTCAAGATTCAATGAATTCTGAGTCGATTCTTTCAATTCCTCCAGCTCATGGTCGCGGTAGCTGACCTCGATATCTCTGGAATATGCAATATCCACGGCGGCATCATTGGCCCCGGCCTTTTTGGCCCGGTCGATCGCCCAATGTGCCAGTTCAAGTCTTTCTTTTTTATTCATTTCATTTATCCTGTTTACCGGTTAATAATTCACCTTGCGATAAAATGTCATAATCAGGAACTGACGCCCCCGACGGTTATTGACGACACCTTTACGGTCGGCAGACCCATAGAGACCGGAACCCCCTGTCCCCCCTTGCCACACGTCCAGCCGCCTTCGGTGAACTCGAGATCGTCGCCTACCATAACGACTTTTGTCAATACATCGGGGCCATTTCCAATTATATTAATGTCCTTGATGGGCCGGGTCAGTTTGCCATCTTCTATCAAATAACCGGATTTGACATAAAATGTAAAATCACCGGGGCCGATTCTGACTTCGCCATTGGTAAATGTTTCGGTATAGATGCCCTTCTTGACGCTGCCGATGATTTCCTCTTTGGTGTGAGGGCCGGGCAGCATGTAAGTATTTCTCATCCTGGGTATGGGCGAATAACGGAATGACTGCCGGCGCCCGCTGCCGGTCGGTTTGACACCGTAAAATTTGGAACTTATCCGGTCATGCAGATAGCTTCTTAGTATGCCGTTTTCGACAAGAAAGGTTTCTTCCGTGTCATTGCCTTCATCATCGACATTTATCGAACCGCGCATATTCATGTTGGTACCGCTATCGACAATCGACACAAATTTCTCGGCGACCGGTTTGTTAATCTTATCCGAGAAAATGGATTCTCCCTTTCGATTGGCATCGGCTTCCATGCCGTGGCCGATGGCCTCATGCAGCAAAATTCCGGAACTGCCGGCGGCCAGAACGACTTCCATCTCCCCGGCCTCGGGCTTGACCGCTTCGAACTGCCTGAGCGCCAGATCGGCCGCCTGATTGACCAGCCGGTCAACCGCCTCATCGGTAAAATGCTCTATTCCATTCCTGACGCTGATGGTGTAATCGGCGTCTTCTTTTCGTCCATTCTGTTCGGCCACGCAGACGACATAAAGCTCACCCATTGGCTGATAATCATAAACTATCCGGCCCTCGGAGGTGGCCATAAGAATATATTTTGAGATATCCTCGAGCCAGACCCTAGCCTTGATTATGCGGCTGTCCCTGGATAATATCTTCTCATTGACCTTTTGAAGATAGGGTATTTTTTTATCGATTCCGACTTCTTCCCATAATGATTTAACCGGGTAATAGCTCGGGATTTGATGTTCACTGAGGCCGACCGGGGGCATATTTTTGCTTTCATTGGCGATGTTGGCTGCCGTCCGCGCCGCTTTGATCATAGCTTCGACGGTAATTTCCTCGGTAAATGAATATCCCGTCTTTTCGCCTTCTATCACCCTGATGCCGACCCCGTAATCGATAGTGGAATAGGCCCGGTTTACGGCGCTGTCCTCCAGGCCCATCGAATTGGAAATGGTGTGGTCGAAATAAATATCGCAATAATCTCCGCCGCGCTCCAGCGCCGCCGTCATTACCTTTCGAATGGTGGTCTCATCGACTCCAAAATGATTGTAATAATCGCTCAGTGAAGCGCTTTCGGGTGATACGGCCGCAAAGGCCGCCAGCGGATTGAATTTGAAAATAAACGGGATGCTGACCAGGGCCAGCCCCTTGGCTCCGGTCTTGATGAATTCTCTACGCGTCACTCCGCCCATAAAAACTCCCTTGTAAATTTATGGATAATATTGATATTGACATGACCTAAAACTACCGGGAAATTTCATATTCTTTAGACGCCATTGCTTTTTACAAAGATTCATTTAATTTGCTTGCGGTAATAATATTTTGGCATATAATTACAGCAAGCCAACGGCCAAAAGCCTGCGAAGTGACATAATGAATAATCTTGCTGTGAGGAATTGAAATGGCTAAGAATTTTGCTTTGACGGGCGTTTCCGGATACATCGCCCCCCGACACTTGAAAGCAATCAAGGATACAGGTAATTTTCTTATAGCGGCTGTTGACCCGCATGATTCCGCCGGCATTTTGGACAGCTATTTCGAAGGCGTTCGCTTTTTTACCGAGTTTGAGAGATTCGACCGGCATATCGAAATGCTTCGTCGTAAAGGCGAAAATCAACGTGTTCATTATGTCAGTATTTGTTCACCCAATTATCTGCATGACGCTCATGCCCGGTTTGCATTACGAGTCGGCGCCGATGCCATTTGCGAAAAACCGCTGGTCCTCAATCCCTGGAATGTCGACGCCCTGGCCGAACTGGAAAACGAATTCAATCAGAGAATATTTACCATTCTTCAACTTAGAGTCCACCCATCGCTGGTCGCAATTAAAGAAAAACTCGAAAAAGAGCCACCTAAGACCAAAAATGACATACGATTAACATACGTCACATCTCGCGGGCCATGGTACCTGGCATCATGGAAGGGCCAGATCGAACGCTCCGGCGGACTGCCGACCAATATTGGAATTCACTTCTTCGATCTCCTGATATGGCTTTTTGGAAGGGCGGAATTCAGCGAGGTCCATGTCTCGACCGTGACTAAAATCGGCGGATATATCGAACTGGCCAATGCCAGGGTTCAGTGGTTTCTGTCGATAGATAAGAATGACGTTCCTGCTGAAATTCTGGCGAAGGGTCAGCGGACTTATCGCTCGATCACGATCAATGGCGAAGAGATTGAGTTCTCCGGAGGTTTCACGGATCTGCACACCATGGTTTATCAGCGCACTCTCGATGGGCACGGCTTCGGCCTGGAAGATGCCCGGCCATCCATAGAGTTGGTTCATAAAATAAGAAACGCCAAGGAAATCGGAATCAATCTCAACACTCATCCCTTCTTAAGGAAAAGCGGCGGCCAGTAATTAATTTCGGCCAATGAGGATATGAATTGGCTAAAAAGAGAGCAGACAAAAGTAATAAAAAAGACCAGGATAATTTTTTCTCCGCCATATTCTTTATCGTTGCAGCCTTAATCTCTCTCAGGTTTATCGGTTCATTTCTGCCGGAAAAGCGTCTTTGGGGTCTAAATCATGCCGGCTATCTGGACGGCCTGGTTCTGCTCTATATAGTTTTTCTCATACTGACTTTGATATTATATTTCAGGGGGAAACGTAAGCCCGGAATCATCCCGAACAGATTGATCGAATCACCCGGGACAATCTATAAGACGCTGGTCCCTTTCTTTATTGTGATCGCATCCGCAACCGCCTTTTACTTCCTCAGTGTCTCGGCCCATTTCATGGGCGACGGCTATCAATTGATTTCGTGGCTGTTCGAGACCAACCGGGCGCCGAAGGCGCGGGCTTTTGGTGAGATGAAAATCCACCAGATATTTTTTGAAATGCTCGGGATCGGAGAACGCGCCAATGCCTATTATTCATTCAAATATATATCAATTGGTTCCGGAATAATTTTTGTTGCATCGCTTCTTTACTACAGCGGCCGTTTGTTTCAGTCATATTTTTCACGTTCTGCCTTTATTCTGATTAATATCTTATCGGCCGGAACGGTTCTATTTTATGGTTATGTCGAATTATATTCGATTCAGACCGCCTGCCTGTACCTGTTTTTCCTGTCATCCCTGGCGGCTATTATCGAAAAGAAAAAATCACCGGTTCCCATTATCATTTTTGCCATTGCCGGTTTTCTGCATAAAATAAGCTTTATCTACTTCCCTGCTCTTGCGATTTATTTATTTATCATACTTGCCAATGACGAACTCATTAATAAGGTTATGGCGCATTTCAGGCATTTTATGCTGGTTCTTATCTTTGGTTTTGTTGCTGTATATGCGGCAGTTAAGCTTTTCGCGCCGATGTACTGGCAGCAGGCTTTTCTTTCTCCATTCGGCGACCGTTTCACTACCGACGGATATTATTTGCTTTCATCTAATCATCTATTCGACTTCATAAATCTGCTGCTGCTGCTGGTGCCTGTCGCCCTTATTACCTTTATTCTTTTCACGGCCGGGATCAGAACCGAAAAGGGCCCCAACCATGCGTCGATAGTATTATTTCTTACGACCGGTGTTATCGCCGGCCTCCTGACCGCCTTCACTCTCGAACCGGAACTGGGTATGGCCCGCGACTGGGATCTGCTCTCCACTCTTCTGATTGGAGTACAAATCGCCGGCGTCTTTATTTGGGTATGTGGCTATCAGAACCGGCGGCATTTCCAAGCGGCGACAGTAATGATAATTATCTTATGCCTCTCGATTTTTGTGCCCTGGATCGCCATGCTTAATTCAATCAAGAGCTCATATTTTTACAGTCTTGCCGTCATGGAACTCGACCCCAAACACAGCCGCACCGGCATGTTCACCATGATTCCCTTGAATCAAAAACAGGGGAATACCCAGGAAGAACAGCGGCTGAAAAGATACTGCGCCATAAACTACCCTGAGATTGATTTGCACAAGCAAGGCGAACGGGAACTTTTAAATGGCAACTACCGGCAGGCCGAGACTTTCATCGATCGGGCCATTGCCGCAAATCCCGGTTTTTCCCGCTCCTATGAAACCAGGGCGCGTATTCAGAATGAAATGGGCCGCTATGATGAAGCGCTGGAAAATTTGAAAATCGCCGACGGTCTTAATCCATACAGCTCGACGACCAATTATTATATGGGGTTGACCTATGGAAAAATGGGTGAAATCGATAAAGCTGTAAAATCATGGCGGCTGGCGGTGCATTATGATGCCATCAATCCTTTTCCCTATCTCGACCTTGCCAATTACTTCTATGATCGGGGAAAGGCTGACTCGGCCCGCTATTACTTTGGCCTGATTCCGGACACGGCCGCCCTCTCGCCTTCATATAACTATTACCGTTTCGGGGTTGATGGTTTGAAATATGGCGACACAGCAAGTGCCAGGATATTTCTCAAGCGGTATCTTGAAAAAGGCGATGATTCCACTCTAATATCAAATGTCAATCGAATCATGAATTCTTTGCCATCGGAGACGGACTGAAAGCGCCGGATTCAGATGGGGGAGCATTGAAAACATGGCCGAGAAAAATACTCGCAAGAGAGAAATAACCGATCAACTGTTCAATCTGATCTTTCTGATAGTCACAGTCCTCATAATAATCAGATTCATAGGTTCTCTGGTTCCATCCCTGCGGTTATGGGGCTTCAATCATGCCGGTTATATCAATGGTGGAATTTTCATCTATCCGATATTATTGCTGATTTGTTTCCTGATTTATTCAACCGGTAAACGCCGGAGTGTCATTTGGAAAGACGGCGGCGCGGCGGCGACTGGCTTTTCCCTATCCTTTTTTCCTTACCTGGTAATAATATTGTTTGGGGCAGGTTTTTATTTCTTCAGTACAAAGGCGCATTTTCTCGGTGACGGTTATCAATTGCTTGCGCAGTTATCCGATCCGACCCTGGGGCTGAAATCGGAATCATACGGTGACATGAAAATACATCAATTGCTGGCGGACTTCATTAACGGCAGCGATCCGGCTGGAAGTGTTTATCTCTCATTCAGGTTTGTCTCCATAATTTCCGGAATAATATTTATTCTGACCTTGCTCTGCTACGGCCGCAAAATTGCCACGACAACGTTTTCATCTTATGCTTTCGTCCTGCTTAATCTGTTCGGCGCATCGGTCGTTTTATTTTTCGGCTATGTCGAGACTTACGGCCCGGTCACTGTCTTTCTGAATCTGTTTTTCATATCGGCGGTGGTCTCGATAAAAAATGGCAAAAAGTCAGTAGTACCGATTGTGGCCTTTACCGCCGCAGTTTTTTTCCATAAGATTGCGATGATCTTCTTCCCCTCGCTGTTGATTTATATGATAATGATTTTTTCAGGCGAAAATCTGACGCGGCGGTTGGTATCAGGACAGAAAAACATATTGATCGGACTGGCAGGATTAATAGTCCTCATGTACCTGGCTGTCTCCATCGCCGCACCCTTAAGTATCAAAACAATATTCCTGTCCCCATTCGGGGACCGCTTTACCACCGATGGTTACTTCCTGTTGTCGTTGAAGCATCTTATCGATTACCTGAATCTTGTTCTGTTTTTATCACCATTAATTTTGGTCATTATTTTGATTATAATGAAATGGCCGCCAAAATCGGTTTCATCCGGCATGACGGCATCGTCACTGTTTATTTTTATTTCGGCCGTTATTGGAGCATTGGCCGCCTTTATTATCGAGCCCAAGCTGGGCATGGCCCGTGACTGGGATCTGTTTTCGACCATGCTGATTCCCGCGCAATTAGCCGGCATATACCTGTGGACTGTTTATTACGAATCTAATAAGAGCTTTCAACCGGCCACACTCCTGCTGATAGTCTTGAATCTGTCTATTTTTATCCCCTGGCTGACGCTCAACAATTCTCCCGACGGTTTGAGACGATATGCGATTGATATTATGAAACAAGATCCCAAGCATGGCCGGACCGGGCTTTATACGATGGTTTCGATGCTTCGGGAACAAGGATCACCGGGTGAAGCGGAACAGCTGAAAAAATTCTGCGCGGCTAATTATCCGGAAACTGAAATGGTCCGGCAGAGCGAAGGATACCTTCTGGCGGGCAATCTTGATGGCGCGGAAAAGTTGATCGATAAAGCCATCGAAGAGAACCGGTCCTTTTTCAGGGGTTATCAGCTTAAGGCCAGAGTCCAGCTGGCGCGCGGCAAATATGAACCGGCTTTGGAGAACTTCAAAATCGCCGACGCCCTGAATCCCTACAATTCGGAAAACAACTATTTTATGGGGGACATTTACCAGAAACTTGGCCAACCGGACAGGGCGCTGGAGCTGTTTAGCCGAAGCATCCGTTATGATGCCATCAATCCTTTTCCCTATTTCGAAATCGCCAATTATTTCTATGAGCGGGGCAAGGCAGACTCGGCCCGTTATTACTTCGGCCTTATTCCCGGCAGGGCAAAGGTTTATCCATACGGGCTTTATTACAAATTCGGCCTGAGCGGCCTTAAATTCGGCGATACTTCCAAAGCGATTTTCTTCTTTGACAGGTATCTTGAGGTCGGCGAGGATTCGGCCCTGGTAAACGAAATCTTAGGAATTAAGAGTCGATTGCTTTCCAGATAAAATAATCAATGCCGGAGGCCGGACTCGAACCGGCACGGACCTTGCGATCCAAGGGATTTTAAGTCCCTGGTGTCTACCAATTCCACCACTCCGGCAGACAGCTTTACGGCCGGAAATTACACAGATTCGAATTGAAACGCAAGAGTTTTAATAACGCCCGGAATCTCCATTTGGTGAAGCCGCAGGGATGGAAGTAATGTAAGGTAAAGCAAGAAAGGAAGCGAGTGGATAAGCGCCGCTGTCAGGCAGGTTTTTTCTGTATCAGAACGAAGAGGTGGCCCGAACCGGGCGAAGTGGCATCGGCCACTATTTTCGACCAGATTAATTCAAATCCACAGGCTTTGATCATGCCCAGATTTGTCTCGGCATCGTAATGGCTCCAATACATCCGGGCGCCAAGATAATCTTCGACGATGTCATCTTCCAGATCATCGGCCCCCAAGCATAACAGAGCCAGACCGGATGGCTTAAGCAACCGATAGAAATCATTGAGGATCGCCTCATGCTCTTTTCGGGGAATATGAATAATGGCATAGTAGGAACAGATGGCGTCGATAGTAGCGTCGGGAAAGCTTAATTCCGTGAGGTCCTGGCACACGAACTGTGCCTGTGGAACCAGTTGACGCGCCAGTTGAAGCTGTGCCTCGGCGAAATCGACACCTACAACATCAAAATAGCGACTTAAGTACTGGGCCACAGGTACACCGGCGCCGCAACCGGCATCAAGAACCCGCGCGCCTCGCGGGAGCCGCTGGACAAGCTCATCAAGCAGTCGCACATCTTCGGAATCCGGTTTACGGGTGGCCAGGTAGGCATTGGCAATTGCATTGTATCCGGCCCTGACTGTTTCTTTATTTTTCATATTTTATTCCCGGACCAAGTACGAGAGCGTAATGTCATTCTTAATCAACTTATCAGCTTATCCAGGCGGGCGCGGGAGTCGGTGATCAAGTCGAGCTTCATATCGGCCTGGCCCCAGTACTTGAGAACCTCACGGTAATCAGCAACAGCCGTTTCCGTATCGCCAAGCGCCTCACAGGCCCGGCCATGATAATAAACCGCCGTCATATAACTTATGGCCCGTGAAGTTTGATTCTGGCCTGTCGGAGAAGTAACATTTTCGAGTTCTTTTTTGGCCTCGGCATAATGCCCGGTCAATACATAATATTTTCCAAGAGAGATTCTATTTCCTGTCGAACCCTGATTCTGTTCCTCGACCATTTTACGCGAAGCCTCCATAATTTTGAGCGTATCGCCGACACAAAGCGCGTCAAACCTTTCTTTCAGGACATCCCCAATACCCCACAACTCCGAAGGCAGCCGCGACTTGAAATTCTGGAGAGCTTTTTCGAAGATCTCGCGCGCTTCGGGCTCCGTTGCGGGATCAGCTTTGACCATCATCAGCGGGTAGCTGAAAGACCGGAAGCCGGTCGCCCAGTCGAATCCCTTCTTATTGAAATATAAGGCGCTGTCCAACATTTCCAGGCTCTCATAATAATCGCTGAGAAGGTCGTATTGGCCATAAATAAGGACGCTGTCTCCGGTTGGCTCGGCCAATGCCGCGGCTTTTTTCAAATTGTCCAGCCCTGACCGGAAGCGCCCCTTCCAGATATCGAAGTTGGCCAGATTATAATAATAATCAACCATCAAGTAAGGATCGTCACCATGACGTTCCTTGATATATTCGTTAAATTTGTGCGCCTCGTCGAAATTTCGCTTATGAATCTGAATACTGATCAGGCGGCCCAAAATGATTTCATTATCCGGGAATCTTTGAAGCAGCATCCGGCCTTCTTCCATGGCCTCATCCAGCTTCTGTTGCAGGTAGTAAATCTCCGAGAGAGCCCTGTATCCCTCGGGCGAATCGGGATAATAATCACGCACCAATTTGGCTTTGGCTATGGCTTCATCATATTTCTTCTGTTCCATAAATAATTCCACATAAAACATAAGGGCCAATTGATATTGCGGGTCAAGCAACAGGGCCGTATCCAGTTCGGCCATGGCGCCATCGGTATCGCGCTGCAAAGCGTATTTAAGGACGGCATTAAATGTCCGGCCTTCCTTATCATCAGGATAATTACTTACAAAGGTCTTCATCTTGGTCAGGGCTTCATCGTAGCTGACTTTCAGCCAAAGGTCGGAATAAATATCCAGCAGGTTCTTTTCTTTGACCGGGAGCTTGCTTTCATATTTCTTGGCCTTTTCGAAATATGGCGCACCCTGCATCCCTCTTGCCTGCAAGGCATATGACATACCGATTCTCATATAGGGAAGGGCAAAGGTGGAATCAATCTCCAGAGCCTTCTCGAACAGCACATTGGCTTCGTCATAGTTGCTGGCCGAAAATTTCTCCATACCCTGTATATAGTAGCGAAAGGCTTCGGGAGACGATGACATGAACTCGGAGACGCCCCTGTTATTGGCCAGCACTTCCTGGACATTCAGCGACGTGGCGATCTTCTGAGTCAGGCTGTCCACAAGGGCAAAGGGATCACTCCCTATCACCTTCTCTCCCAGAATTATTTTTCCGGATTCGACTTCCTCGAGACGAGCATCGATGCGGATATTATCCCCCATTTTATAAAACGACCCGGATAGAACAGTGGCGGCACCAAGGGACCTGGCGGCATCGATACATTTCTTATGCACTTCGATTTCGTTGATATTTTCGATTTTATCTCCCAGGCAGTCAAGAACGCGGCTTCGGCTGATTATATTAATCGCCCCGCCCTGAGCCAGGTCGGTCAATAATATTTCCGGTAAACCGGCTTGAAGCCAATCCAGATCGGCATCGCCGGTTTTATTCTGGAAACCGAGAATGGCCATGGCATTTTCTTTGGCCTGAAGGCCGCGCACCTCTGTTGAAGGGCTTTCTTTCCCGGACTTGAATATGATGTACATCGGTATTAGAATGGCAACGAGGACAATGGCTATCCGTTTGGGTCGCGAGAGTTTGAATATATAGCTTCTGCTCATTCCTTCCGGTTTTCCTGCCAGGATCGTGCTGGAATCCGATATAGAACTTTCAAACTGCCGCCTGAGACTCCGGATATCGATGACGAGATCACGGGTATCCTGATAACGATCATTCGGATTTTTCTGCAGGCACTTATCAACGATCCGTTCCAGCTCCGCCGGAATCGATTCATTCTTATCGCGCATGGGAGCATGCTTCGATTCCAGAATTTTGGCCAGGATGGATACTTTCTCCTGGCCCGCAAAGGGAAATTCACCGGTGAACATGCGGTACATCAGAATCCCGAACGAGAATACGTCCGACCGCGAATCCACCGCTTCGCCCCGCGCCTGCTCCGGCGACATATAATTCACCGTTCCCATAATCTTTCCTTCCTGGGTCAGATCATTGGACAGGGAATCGGTGATATCATTATTATCCCCCGCGAAGGTGGCATCCAGCGGTTTGGCCAATCCGAAATCGAGAATTCTGGGATCGCCGTCATCGTCAATGCGGATATTGTCGGTCTTTATATCGCGATGGACAATATTGAGCTTATGAGCCGCGGACAGACCGGCGGCGATTTTTTCGGCGAGCCGCAGCGAATCGGCAATACCCGGCTTGCGCGTTTCCAGATAATCGGTCAGCGACTGCCCGCTGACATATTCCATGACAATGTATCTAAGATCTTTTCCGCTGCTCTCATCCCGGGCGGAATCCAAATCATATATAGCCATGACATTGGGATGTGAATTTTTGGCGGCCGTTCGTGCTTCCCGGATCAGACGCTGCAAACGGTCGGCGTCATCAAGAAACGCCGGCTGAAGAATTTTCAGCGCAATATTGCGGTTCAGTTTTTGATCCTCGGCCAGGTACACCTCACCCATGCCACCCTCGCCGAGTTTCTTGATGATTTTAAAATGTCCGAAAGATTGACCGGCTTCCAACATTATTCTTCCACCTTTTTAATTGCCAAAATGGTTATATCGTCAGATCTGGGCGCATCTCCCATAAAATCATTTATATCTTTCATAAGAATGTCAACTGTTTCCCGCGGTATCTTGTCCCTGGTGGCAACGACAATGTCTTCCATCCGCTTGTCGCCATATTGCTCATCATCCCGTTGTGCCTCGGTGACGCCGTCGGTAAAGATAAAGATCAGATCATCGTTATTCAATTGGACCGTTTTCTCCTCCCAGGCAATTCCGTCGATCACCCCGATAACGATTCCGGTATCCGGAAGGTATTCGATTTCGCCGCCGCTCCGGACCAGCAGGGGATGGTTGTGTCCGGCATTAACATAACGGACCTGATTGCTGTTCGGATCAAGCAGCCCGATCATGAGCGTGGCAAAATCCCCCGGATCGCTGAATTTATACATCTGTTCGGAAACCCTGCGGACAGCCCGGCACAAATCGAAATCGGATGAATCATACAATATCCTGAATGAAGCCAAAATATTGGCCATCAAAAGCGCCGCGCCCATTCCCTTGCCCGATACGTCGGCCAGAAGAAAAAGGGTTCGTCCGTCGGGCAGGCGACTGACATCATACAAATCCCCCCCGACCGAGCGTGATTGCTCCTGAAAGGTGCATAAACGATAACCTTTGGTTTCGGGAGGATTGGTCACGAGGAGATTCTTCTGTATCCCCGAGGCCCGACTGAGCTCGGCATCGATTATCTGCTTCTGCTCTCTTTCTTCAAGAAGTTCATAATTCAGCAGACGTGATGCAATAATATTTCCGAATGTGGCCAGAATCCGGAGATGCTCGTCGCTATAATGATGCCGCGGGCTGTTGGTGTCGACATACAAAATTCCCAGGACCTTGCCCTCATCGAATAACGGAGCGGCCATGGCCGACTTTAATTCCGACATTATGATAGACTGCTGTTGCGCATACAACGGGTCCTGTAGCGGATCACTGATTCGAATTGCCGATTTTTGCGTAATTATCTGGTTAATAATCGTCCGGGACAGTCTGAATTCACCCGGATCACGGCCGCCAGGAAGAAGCTTGGCGGCAGGGTATATGTCGCCGTCGGCCGAGACAAATAAAACAGCCAGTCTTTCTGCCGGAATTACTCCTGCAATCATTCCCAGCGATTTTTCGAGCATCACCTCTCTTGGATCCGACATTACCAGCATTTTGGCCATTTCAAAAATTGTGGGAAGAAGTTCACGCTCTTCAGTGGTCCGCCTCGACATAGGCTTCAAGGCCTCTTCGATTGATAGAAAGACGGAATTCTGTGGTGTCGTCTCGGAAAATTTCAGCCCGGGCTTCGCAGACGCGGCCTCATCCTCGCTGCTAACCGTTTCCAGCCTGAATTCGGTGTGACCGAACATGATCTTATCCCCGATTTTTATCGGAACACGCCCCCTTATCTGATTGCCATTGACAAATGTCCCGTTGCGGCTATCCAGATCGAGCAGGGAAAATATTGCGCCATCTTCATTGACATGAATCTCGGCATGATTTCTCGAGACGGTTTTATGCCTGATGGAAAGTTCCGAGTCAGGATTGCGCCCCACGTGGTATTTCCCGGGTTTTAGTTGAAGAGAATAAAACTGCGTACCATCTGTTCCTAAAATTTTTATCATAATAAATCTTTGTTCCCAGAATTGCTTAAGTTTTAGTTATGCATAGTGATACGCAATCGCGTCACCAATAGCAAAAATATTTTTATAAAATGATTGGCTCAAGCAAGGATAAGATAATCGGGCGGTTATGTCAATATAATTGAAAAATGTGATATGTTTCACGGGCATGAAAAAGGGGCGAAATTTTCGCCCCAAATCATTAATCGTATAGTTTATTTTTTATAAAACAACTTGCCTATTATTATCTCTGCCGGACAAAATCTGGTAAAAGACGACTGTATCAAATTAAACCCGACAAAGGCCGTCAACAGAAACCAGTAAGGCGAAATAAAATAGCCAAGAGCCAACGACGCAGATATCAAAATCCCGGCCAGAAGTCTGATGCTGTTTTCCAAGCTCATATAGAAATCTCCTTAGTAACCATATGTAATTTTTGCATAAATATTGTCATTTTTCTGGAAGGCGCCGAAATCGGTATATTCATGGTTTCCGTCAAATATATTAGCGCCCAGGGTCAGTGTCAGGGCGTCGGTATATTTATAATTGATGGAGAACCGGCCGTAAAAATCTTCATCAGAGGGTGAATAAAACGCGAAACCGGACAGGGTCAGCGTTTCCATAAACATAAGCTTAGTCAACCGACTGGTCAACAGGTGATACATTTCGTCTGATTCAATACTTCCCGGCGGCAGATTCCCGGTATAATTATCGTAATCCAGCATCGTCCTGTTCTGATACTGCAAATTGGCCGTCAGAGTCGAGGTCAACTGGCGCTCGAACCCGATCATGCTGCTGATGGAAGAATTGGGAACCGTCGGATCATAACCGGAAGAGTCATCCCGCGAATCAAAATAGCCTGATTCCAGCCAGGCGATCCCGCCCAGCACCGGCATCCGGGCCGATGCCCCAAAAACATTCAGGCGAGGATAATAGGCCGCCAAATTGGCCATGTCCATTCCGACCGGGTTCTTATAAAACCCGTGATAGAAGTAAAGAGCCACGTCGGCGGAGCCGAAATATCGGCTGAAGCGGGCGGCGATTTCGCCGTTCCTGAATTTGGCCTCCGGCATCCGTCCCTCGAAATAATTATCCTCACCCCCGACAATTTCTCCAACCATCGGATTGAAGTAGCTTAACCTCTCCCCGGTCGGGATTCGATTAGGCGTAAAACGGGGCGTATAAATCAAGGAAAATGTACCCGGACCGGTGTACCAGGCGGCCCGGATGGTGTTCTGCGGGGCCTTTAAGTATTGATCATCGCGTCCGGTAAAAAACGAGCGGTAGTCCTTGGCAAAAAGGTCATTGATAAAAATCAGATCGCCGGTGCCCCAGGTGATGATCTGTCGGCCGATTTTGAAATCCATATTATTGCCGACCTTAAACTTGGCATAACCCTCGCGAAGTTCAAAATCGTAACCGGGATTATTATAATCATCATAAACAAAATCCAACCGCCCGAAAAACTCCGCTCCCTCTGAGTATGATTCCAAGCGCATTTGCAACCGGGATTCGGAAGCCGTCAGGTCACTTGCTGTTGGATTATTGGAATCAAGCCCGCCACCATACAACCCCTGGAGGAAGCCGGAGAGCATTACCTCCCCGGCTTTGGTTGCGGGAGTTCCCATGAGCAAAAGCAGAGCAAAAAGAAGTCCTGAAATTTTATGTATCGACATCGTACGGTCTCCCTCCTCTACTGAATAAACTCGCGCGGCGGGTTCTTGAGATAACGTTCGGTGAAGACATCCTCGTTCATACCGACATTATATTTGATACTGCTGAATTCCACCGTCGAATACTGATTTTTCCGGACATCGGCCATCTTGCGAACAGTCGCTGTCACGATTCCGTCAATTACATCGACTTTCTCCGCCGTAAAAACGCGCTCGAGTTCTCCCTTTTTGTCGTAGTATTCTTCTTTCAAGGGCAGGGAGTTTTCCTTGTCGATATAAGACACTTTACGGGAAAAACCCTTATAAGCTTCTTTGGGAATCGATTCGATAACATATACATCACGATCATTATATTTTTCTTCGCCGATTAACTTGTGATTATCTTCGCTCCAGTGCCGCCCCGAGACATCTTCATAGGTAAAATCGGAACCGACAAAACTAGAGTTCTTGTCGTCGGCCGCGATGCGCTTGACCAGATCGACCGAAGGAATGTACAGCCAGCGGTTATCGGTCGCAAACGGAATCTTGTGAACCATGAAGGTCAGCCGGGAAACATCGCTGGGTTGTTTGAAGTAAGTATAATAATCCTGCTTGCCGCCCTCCTCTATGTCGAGACGCAGCATGGTGAACTCGCGCTGGCGTTCCTTCCCTTTGGAATTAACAATCTTCATAGTAACTTCGGCGGCGCCGTCATCACCGGAATAAAACAGGGCCAGGTGAGATTTCTTCATAATTTCTTCGGCCTGATTATCCTGGGCAAAGAGATTGATCGAACCGGCAATCAGGACCAGTGCCAGAGCAAAAATAATCTTCTGAAATTTCATTATATCCTCCATCTACTTTTTTTCGATATTGTTCAATTTATTCGGTCACTGCAACTTGATGATGTTTCCTTTCGGCGATTTCGATATCGGGAAAAAGGCGCTTGCGCATGACAATGAAAATCGAAGGCAGAAGCAGCATCGTCACGGCCCCGGAAACCATCATAATGGCGAAGAAAAACGAGCTGACCGTGATATATGGAACCAGCGTCGAAAAGAACATCGGCACAAATCCGATCGCAATGACCAGGACATTTCGGCCGATCGCCCGGCCCAATTCCTCGAACAGCAATGGAAATGTCTCATTGAAATCCCCGGTCGTTTCATGAATATACTTAGCTCGTTTAATAAAATGGATGGCAAAGTCAATCGACAAACCGAGCGTAAGGGACGACAGCACCGCCACCGGCATATCGTAAGGTTTACCGATATACCCGATAGCCGCATAGATGGCCATAATGGTGATGCTGAGCGGCAGCATCGAAATCAAACCCAGTATCGACGACCGGAACAGGAATATCATCATGATAAAGACAACCGCGAACGAACTGAGAAGCGCCGAGCGCATGCCACCCACCATTTTTTCCTGCCAGACGACATTGACATAAGGCAGTCCGGCCCAGTTGGCCGCCATTTGGACCGGCGGCGGATTATCGGCCATAAACGCTTTTGCTTCATTAATAACCGAAACCACCGATTCATTGTCACCTTCGCGCAACTGAACCCAGAGATTGGCTTTGGCGTAATCCTGCGTGATAAATTTGAATAAATCATCCGGATCGCCGCCCGAAATCTCATACAGGAACAGGTCCTGCGCCACTTCATCCTGGTTATCGGGAATGGCGAATTTGTCGGGATCGCTGTTAAACATTTCGTAGCGGACTTTTTTGACGACATCGGTCACGCCGGTTACCGCTCCGACCACTTTATTTTTCTCGAGATGCCTCTGCAGCTTCTCGATGTACTTAAGGGTCTCCGGGTCCTTCATGGCATCGGGTTCGCCGCCGTCGAGCACCAGGTAATTCATGTAAGTTCCGGCCAGATGCTGATTGAGGGTCCGGTCGGCCACGCGCAAAGGATGGTTTTTCTTGAACCACTTGACAGGATTGTCATTGACGACAATCAGGCTCAGGCCGATCGCCGCGACCACCATTATGACAGCCGTTCCGAACAGGATGCCCTTGTAATATTTCCAGCTAAAATCACGGAACAGATGCATAATGCGTGACAACAAACCACGACTGTCATCATTATGACCGAAATTACGCAGCGCCTTTTCCGATATCAGCACCGCAAAAGCCGGATTAAAAGTAATCGACAGGAGCCAGGCCACAAAAATACCGAAAGCCACAAATATCCCGAAAACCCGGACCGGCGGAATCGGTGTCAGAGCCAGCGAGAGAAAGCCGACGATGGTTGTAATCGTGGTAAACAGAATGGGAATAAACAACTCGGCGATGGTATTTCTTATGGTTGTCTTTTTATGTTTGTATCTCTGATAACGATCATGAAATGACGAGATAATATGAATCGAATTCAAAACCGCAATCGGTATTAGAAATATCGGTATCATCGAACTCATTATATGAACCGTGTTGCCGGTGAGAATCAACAGGCCCATCGCCCAGATGACCGATGCGATGGCCACGATCATTAGGGCAATGACAATTTTCAGGTTGCGGAAGAACATCAGCATCAGGAGAAAAATAATGATTCCCGCCAGCGGCGCCGAAACCGCCATCTGCTTGAACATTTCGGCGCCGAAGCTGTCCTCCGCCAGCGGCAGTCCGGCTATGAAATATTTTTCGTTCGGAGTCGAATATTTGTCAATTATGGTTTGGATTTCCCCGGCAATACGGTGCGACATGTTTTTTGATTCAATCGGTATGAACATGGCGATGGCCCGGCCGTCATCTGAAGCCAGCTTGCCCCGAAAAATCGGATTATCCTTTATCCGGCCCAGGATATATTTTGCCTGTTCATCGCTTTCAGGTTCTTCCCCGAGCAATGTCGATACCCTCAGGATGCCATCGTCTCCCTGCCTGATATCATCGACCGTTGACGGCGCCATGATGTCATCGACAATAACGCCGTCGATATCGGATACTTCATCGATTATATTATAGACATGAGTCAGGTGCTCCTTTGTAAAGGCGCCGTTTTCGACCACCAATCCGACCGCGACAAAGTCATGTAAGCTGAATTCCTCCTTGACTTCGTGATCAAAAATGCGCGCCGGCTCATGAGCCTCGAGCATGTTCTCGGGATCCGTGTCTATTTTAATATTAGGTAACTGGATGGCGAAGAAGGCCGTAATCAGAACCACTCCGAAAATCACCACCCAGGGATGATTAATAGAATATTCCGTAAGAAATCGTTTCATTTACACATCCTTTCCTGATTTTTTTCCCGCATTTTACCTATTAGATAGGAAAGGCTCGAAAACGATTCAAAATAAATACTATTTTTATCCGAATTGATATAACCACAAGGGATTCAGTAACATGGCGAATATTGGAAATATGCTGAATTCCAATCGATTATTAGGATATCGGACTTGATCAATTAATATTGTCTGGAAAAAAGCAGAGTGATAATAGATGCAGATAAGCGAACCTGAAATAAAGGCCGGCATGGCCTTTCAATCTTTTGAGAGATTATATTTTCAAACCGAATTTTTTATTCCACTTTTTCCTGAGGGCGTCGTTAAGTTTCGATTCGATATCTTTTGGAAGTCTTTCTTTTTTGCCCTCCCGACACAAGACAACCGTCTGTTTGAGCGTATCCACCATAATCCGGCAATTTTTACATTCGCTCAAATGCTCTTCAAGCCGGGCGCAGAGAGTAACATCCAATTCGCCGTCGATATACTCGGCGATTTGCTGAATATGTTTGCTACACCCTTTCATGGTTTTTCTCCCGGAAAATATCGCCCAGCTTTTCTCTCAAAGCAAGTCGGGCGCGCAAAATTCTTGACTTTGTCGCCGGAAGCGACAGCCTAAGAACTCTGGCCACTTCCTTGACCGGCATTTCTTCCAAATATCTCAACGTAAAAGGGACACTGTACTTAAGCGGTAATTCGGCCAGCGATGATTCAATAATATTATTTAACTGTTTACGCTCAAAGAGTCGGTGCGGGTCGCCCCAATCATAAAGTCCTGAATTTACCGTTTCGGAATGCGAATTCGGTAAATAATCATCAATCGGTTTCAGGGCCGCCTTCTTTCGATCCCCGACATGAGCCCGAATATTATTCAGCGCTATCGAATATAGCCAAGTTCCGAACGAAGCTTCCATCCGGAATTTATCTATGGCATCGATTGCCTTCATAAGTGTTTCCTGGACAATATCTTCAGCATCTTCCCGGTTTCCCGAAAGTTTCAGGGCCAGACGATATATTTTGTCTTTATGGTCCTTTATCAGAAGGTTGAAAGCTTCAAAATCGCCGCTCTGCGCCCGTTTTATCAGTGTCTTTTCACTCATTAGACTTGAATTTACTCAAAAGGATTCAAAAAAACAAGATACGATTCCCGGATTTGATTTTCTTTTGGCAGATTATGAATAAAAGTGCACCTTTTGGATAGGAAAAGTTGGAAAGGTGAGAGCCTCACAAACACTTTAAGAGTAAACATTATCTACTTTATGTGATAACCGCAGTCGGGCATTTTTGTGTCAATGATGGAGCGCCGAATACTTACATCCTCTGGCTTCTTTCCCTCGGTTTTCACCGCCGAAAGAACCGCCCTTTGTGCCAACTTTATCATTGACAAATTAACAACAATTTTTAATATTTAGTTAAGAGGAATTTTCTCGCTTGTGTTGGTGTCAGGCAGACTTGAGTAACATAACACTTAATAAACCGCCATACTTAAAATCGTTAAGGTTACATCGGCTGTAACCATGATTAGTGATTGATTTATGAGTTTTTTTGACTTCTATTCTTAACATATTGCACAAACTGTGGAAGGGAGGTGGTGAACGACCAAAACGCAAAATCAGGTTGATTTTGATAAAATCAGCAAAGATTTATTCTTTCTGACAAAATCGACCAATATTCGTCTCAGCGAAATAGGATAACGATTTTGAAAGGAGCAAATATGTCAAGGCAACTATCGGCGACAATTTTAATCTCCCTACTGTTGCTGACTTTTCTGGCTATTAATGCATCCGCCTCACAATCTGCCGATAATAACGTTTGGAAGTACCGGGAATATCTTGAAAAGAATTCCAAAGCCAAGCTCGCCGGAGCCGAGCGGGCACTCAATTATGTTCCCGCGCAGAATGGCGCCAACGCCGCCTCTCTGGGCTTCAGCGACTTCAATGCGGCTTCCCCCGGCATAAATGTTGGAATTACCACCCATGACTTCCAGCACAACGGCCGGACCAATCGGCAGGTTGACTGGCGGGGAAGCCAGGTAGTCCATCTGATTTGGTTCAAGCAGACCGATTTTATTGCCGGCGGTGACGGCGGCACCGGTTATGAAGCATTTGACCCGTCTGATGGAAGTTTCATATTTCAGGGAACGGGCGGCGGCTGCGATATTCATCCCCGTTCGGGCAGCGGAGTCAATTTTTCCGGCTATATCGCCCTGGATGTCGATACCGAAGGCAAGGCGGTCATCGCCAACCATCATGATGAAGGTGCCGGCTATGCCTCCACGGTCTGGTACGACTTTGACGTCATGAACTGCTTCTTCTCACCATACAAGAGAAGAGTTCCCGATTCTACTATGAAATACGGCGTCCCGGCCAATCAGATCACCTCGGGCGAGTTCCGATTTGTATGGCCGGATATGGCTTATCAGGTTTATGACGGCGACACCGTCACGCATGTCTTTGCCATGCAGCTTGAAAATGAAATTGATGAATCCTTTGTTCATTATTTCCGCAGAATCGGTTCCGATACACTCGGCAGCTGGGATTATCCGCCCATGCTTGTCGATACTATCCCCTGTATTTCGCAGATCGTGGTCGCCTCGCGCAACAGCGCCAAGGTGGCTCTGGTCTGGATGGCTCCTCCCGGAGCATACCCCGGTGACCCGGAATCATGGGCTCGTGACTGGGTCGACCCCGGCCTGGGTGTCAACCAGAGAACCAATGACGTCTATATCAAGACTTCCGGAAATATGGGAGCTTCATGGGGCGCCAAACAGAATATCAGCGCCTATGACTCCACCACCGGCGGTTACCTGGGGCACAGCGATATTTCCGCCCTGATCGATACGCAGGACAGGCTCCACATACTATGGGACGCCCGCGTTATTACTGCTCCCGATCCGGCGGTCGGCGGCCTCGGCGCCTATACATATTTCTGGGGATCGCGACTGCTGCACTGGGATGATTTCAACAATGAAATCCGTACTGTCAAGGACGCCAACTGGAATATTGCCGATGACGCCATCAATGACAGCACCTGTACCGGCGGTGCCTGGAATGAAATGAGTATTGTCAAACCGCAGATCGCCGAATGCGACGGTAAATTTTACGCCTTATTCGTGCAATTCCTTGACCTTGACAACGGTAACTATAATGACTGCGCGGCCCTTCGCTGGGGAGGCGCCGGCTATCGTGGAACCGCCAACGGCGAGTTGTATATTTCCGTTTCCGATAACGGCGGTTACAACTGGGATATCGCACGTAACCTGACCAATACGCCGACTCCTCTCTGCGATACCAGCGGAACCCCCTACGCGTGCGAATCCGATCAATGGCCGGCTATCTCCCGCTTTGGAATGCAGGTTGGTGTCTCCGACGACTTCGGTATCGTCCCGGTTGTGGATCCGTCGGGAGGATATTCCGGAGACTGGTATCTTGACGTTCTCTACGTAAACGATAAATTCCCCGGCGCCTGTCAGCAGGATGCCGCAATCTGGACCACCAACCCGGTCAAGTGGTTCCGGGTGCCGTGCGTGGCACCGGTTCCCAACCCGGTTATTGTTATTTATCCCAGAGAAATCGGCGCACCGACATGGGTTAAACCGGGCGAGACGATTACGGAAACGGTCACGATTGAAAACATTGGTAATGCCGAACTGCATGTATCATCCATTTCCACGGTCGAAACAAACGGCGATCCGGGCTGGCTCGATGTCAGTAATTACGGCCCGGTAACAATTTCGCATTTAACCCCCAATTCAATACAATTCAGCCTTTACCTGAATGCCGGCGGAACCATTCAGACCGGACCGGCGGTTGTCTCAGGATATGTCCAGATTGAGTCCGACGCGGCTAACGGTACCGGCTACATACCAATCGATTTGATTGTGGCCGATACGGTGCAGTTCCCCGAACAGATGGATATCCGCACCGACTGCAAACGGCTTATTTTCAGCAATGCCGGTAATATTGGCGGCGCCGGCGGTTATAACGGCAACGGCGGCTACAATATGAACTTCTTCAACGACTGCGATACCACCAATAACGTCTCCGGAGCCGATGACCTGGCCACGGTCTATCTCTATAGCGGCAGTCCGTTTATCTGCTATATTGATGGTGCCGACACGGTCATGAATTATTATATGTTCAATGCTAACTGGCTGGATGCAGACGGCTTCCGCCCGATTGAAAGTCCCTTTGCCGATTCGACCACCTATCCCGATTATCAGTATGGCTATTCCGGTCAATTCCTGTCAAAAGATTCCAATCTTGCCCTGGAATGTGAATATTTCGCCCCGTCACATCCCGATTCATGCAGCTTTATTGTGATGAAACAGCGGATTGTCAACAATTCCTCAAAGACATACAATAATATGTTCTTTGGCGACGCCATCGATTGGGATATTCCGTCTGATTCCGGCAGTGAGAACGGCTCCGATTTTGACGCTACTCGGATGCTGATGTACTGCTATGGCGCCGAGTATGATGCCGACAGCATTGTAAACAATGACTGCGTGCTGGCCGACCAGCGTCTCGGCGGTATGGCGTACTACGCCGGATTCAAGCTGCCGCATACCAGTGAGGTCAATGACAGGTTCCTGGCGCCTCGCGCCATGTGGACCAGGATGAATGCCGATTATGTTTATCCGACAGGCGGCTTCGTCTCGGGCGAGATGTACCGGTTGATGTCCAATATTTCCGGATATAATCCATGGGAATCGAGCGATCCGGGAATGGAAGATTCGCTCTACCAGGATCTTCATATGATTTCGGTCTTTACTCAGAAGACCCTGAATCCGAACGATACCCTGGTTTTTGTCAAAATTCTATCGACTTCGAACTCCGGTTTGATGCCGCTCCAGATGAATATTGACAAAGCCAGAATGTGGATTATGGCACGTCCGGACATCTTCACCTGGCCCGAAGTTTCCGTTACCTGCTGCTGTAATTTGCCCGGTGATGCCAATAACAATGGCGGAGTTAATATTCTTGATTGTACCTTTACCATCGGTTACCTTTACAAAGGTGGCGCGGCTCCACCGTGTCCGGCTGAGGCCGATGCCAATGGTAACTGTTCGATCAATATTCTTGATGTGACCTATACGATCGGTTACTTGTACAAGGGCGGCGCGGCACCCAAGTGCCCTGCTTTGTCATGTAACTTGTGCACCGGCATATAGGCACAATCCTGTTGTGATGCCGTTGCGGGCCTGATCGGAAGGTTTCAACGGCGGAAACGACAGATTAATCAGATCGGGAAGCCGCCTTCGGGCGGCTTCTCTTTTATATTTCAATCGGTGAATATTGAGATCAGACTTTTACATGCAGCCACTGCCCGCGGCGAAAATACATATACAATCCGATTACGGCAATCATTGACGAAACATTTATCGACCACCAGACCGATTCCTGGTTGAAATTAAGAAACTGGGTCAGAACATAAATGGCCGGAATTTGAAGCACCCAGGCATTTCCGGCATTCGTTATCATGGCCGGAACATTCAATCCGACGCCGGCATAAATCTGCTCTATCATTATCAGAGCACCGATAAAGGGAAAACCGAAAGCAAAAATCCTGAGAAGCGCGGCGCCATGACTGACCGTCTCGACCGATTCGAAATAGAGTGACATAATCGATCCGCCGAAGAAATAAACCAGCAGGCCGAGTGCGGTCATGATCCCGATTCCAAGCAATATTGCCTGGCCGGCCGTTTTTTGGGCCCGCTCCTTTTTTTCTCCCCCAAGATTATGCCCGATCAGGGCCGCCAGACCCAAACCGATTCCCACCAGGATTGAAATACCTATGGCCGAGATCTGCATCCCGACTCCATAAGCGGCAACGACCGAATTGCCGAATATCGCAATCATCGGCATGATAATGAAACGGGCGCCCGAGTAGGACATGTCACCTATCCAGGATGGAACGCCGATTTTGACAATTTGGACCATCGTCTTCAATGACATCGGAACCCGGCCCCTCAAATGAAGCGATACATTGGTCACGCCGGTGTACAGAATGCCCATGCCGATAAGGAAAGTCAGAGCGTAAGACGTGATCGAGGCCACGGCCGCTCCAGCCACACCCATTTTGGGGAACCCCAGATAACCGAATATGAACAGCGGATCCAGAAGCATATTCAGGACGGTCGAACCCAGCATGATCCCCATGGCCAGTTTGGGATTGGCAATGCCGCGCATGGCCGTATAAACGGAATAGGTGGCATATGAAAAACCCATTCCCAGGAAAATCACCCGCCCATATTCGATGCCCATGCGAAGTGTCTCATCCCTGGCGCCTCCGATATAAACAAGCTGATCTATAAAGAAATATCCTACCAGCCCGAGCAGCATCCCGCTCAGCCATTTAAGCAGAAAAGTCTCTTTAATCGCAGTCTCGGTCGCATCATATTTTTTTTCGCCGTACCGCCTTGAAATAATCGCAACCGAACCGGTCCCGATCAGACTGTTGAATGAGAAAAAGACCCAGGCGATATTCGAATAAATCGTGACCGCCGCCACGGCCGTCTCACGCTCGGGAAGATGCGACACCCAGTACATATCGACCATGTAATATATGTGGCTGGCCAGGAAACCGATCATCGAGGGAACGCCCATTTTAAATATGGACTGTATAATCGAGCCTTCGGTATAGTCTGTTTTCTTCTTTTCAAGCCTAGTCGCCATCACTCGCCTTTACACAAATAAATAGCTAATATACTCAATTGGGGGCGTTCTTGTTTCGATTATTTTATCAATTGAGGGATGGTCAGTGGGCCTCGAGGCATTACCGCCACGCGGGGGCGGTATCCGAGCGCCGCAATCTCATCGGCAAGGGTCGATTGAATATCATCAATCTTGAACATTTTGCATTTTTCGATCCGGTCGCGCCCCAGTGAGGAATAAACCATGACCTTCATTCTCTTCAAAATCATGGCCAGTTTTTGAGCCTGCCAGCGATCCATCATCCTGAACTCGCTTTTACTCATCATATCAAGCAGAGATTCGGGATCGGACCGGGCTGTCAGAATTTTGGCAAAATTTCCGTCATCCGGAACTCCCCGGATGCACTCGGAAGCAACAATAATCGTCCCGCCCGCTTCGGTTATCAGAGAGGCCGCGGCGATGCCCTTGACGGTCTGATAAAGGTTCTGATCAAGCGGGTAGCCGGAATTGGAGGTGACGACAATCGGATATTTTTGTCCGAGCCGGACGACGGCCGTTTCGGCCGCGGCCCGGCAGCCGGCCCGATGGGCCTCGATAAAATGCCCGGCAAAAATATGACTCATGTCCTTTTGATGATTCAATATTACATTTACCAGAAAATCAGGCGGGGCCAGCGCCGTCACCTCCCGGGCTGCCGCCTGTTGCGGGTTATTCTCAAGGAATCCATAATCCGAATCCGGATGACCGATTATCTCATATGAATGGAAGGCGTTAATCGTTTCCATTCCGCAGATAGCGGGACAAATTCCTTTGGCACCGCCGGAATACCCCGCAAAAAAATGCGGCTCAATAAAGCCGATGACGATCCGTTTGGTCGCCTCGACATATATTTTATTCATATAAACAGGTATACCATGAGAGGTCGTTCCCAGAAACTGAAGCATGCCCTTATTGGTCGCATCATGGCACAAAACCCGGCAATTATTAACGACTTCATGGCCCAAAAGCTCAATCAATTCATCTTTACTGTGCGGGCGATGCGAACCGGTACCGACCAGGACCGTTACTTTTCCCGGATCCAGCCGGCAGAAATCAATAATGGCCTGTATGAGAAACTTGTTCGGAACCGGGCGGGTCCCGTCGGCGGTAACAATGACAAGCTCATCTGAAGGTAAAACAATATTATCCAATGTAGCCGATCCAACCGGACCGGAAACAGAATCAAGAAAAGTTCTGTCCGGCTCCTGAAGTGCCGGAAGGTTTTTCGGCTCGATTATGTCATAATCCGCGATTTTCCAGTCAAGATCGACGTTGACTCCCGAATGCCCATAATCAAGCCGAACCCGCTCTATTCTTGCCGTCATGGCTTGAATATAATCAATTCGGATTAAAATACCGAAGGGTA
Source organism: candidate division Zixibacteria bacterium HGW-Zixibacteria-1 (assembly GCA_002838945.1). NCBI lineage: Bacteria > Pseudomonadati > Candidatus Zixiibacteriota > candidate division Zixibacteria bacterium HGW-Zixibacteria-1. The sequence goes on along the minus strand of PGXB01000016.1, from coordinate 44,557 downwards.
ATTCAGTTGAAGATGGTTATCAGAACGGCCATCCAGGTTATAGCAATCGCGATTATTCCGGGCGGCCGGTCTTTGGCGATTATCAGGGCGATGGCTGAAAATATCAGGGCAATTCCCAGTCTTGCCGTCAATTTGGAAAGAATCTGAATCCTGAGCGCATCACCAAGTAATATCAATCCGGCCAGGGCAAGAGATAAATAGATCAGCCATAAAACATTGTTTCCAGCCTTTGCATTACTCATGATCGTATCCCTTTAAAAAATTCTCAATCCCCTTCCTGATGGCTTTGGCGGTCGTCTTTTGAAAGTCTTCCGTTTTCAAAAGCGCTTCCTGCTCCGGCAGGATAATAAAGGCACACTCGATCAGGACGGCCGGATACTGGGTCGGACGGTTGACCGCCAGGTTGCCGTGATAAAGCCCGTAGTCATTTAATCCGGTTTCTTTAAGCAACTCGGCCTGTATTGAGCGGGCCAGGTTTATCGAATGAGGGTGATAATAGTAGGTGGACACACCATTATTGACAAAAGGATTCACGCCATCAGGCAGGGCATTATTGTGAATTGAAACAAAGAGGTCGGCCTCGGCCTCCCGGGCAATTTTCGGTCGGTCATACAGAGGCAGAGCTTTCATATCATCGCGGGTCATGATAACCCTCGCCCCTTTGCTCTCCAGTTCCTTCTTCAGCGCCAGGGCAATATCCAGATTTGCAGTTGATTCGGTAAGCCCGGTCGGCCCTACCGCTCCCGGGTCCGGCGAATGACCAGGATCAATTATTATTACTTTATACTTAAGCTTATCAATATCTTGCGGTGGTTTATTAATCTGTAACTTTAATGCATTGCCGACATAAAAAACATCATAGCCCCATATGGGCTCGTTAAAGTAAAGCTTCAAACAATACAAGTCAGGTTCTATTTGCGACCATTGCGCCAGCCTGAGCCGATCATCGCCGAAATCATACCTTATCCAGTCGGTATCGGATATTACGCCATACAAATACAAAGTCAATATATCGGTGTCTTCTTCCTCAACCCGAAAAGCATGCCTGGCCGACAGCGGCATTTCAATCGTCAGGTGATCGTCTTCCGACTGACTTCGAATAACCTTCAAATATGACTTGGGCGGCGGCCATCCCGGATCCAGAAAACGGATTGATTTGTCACTCACCCAGCCGGTATGACCACTTGACAGCCGTAACTTAACCCACTCCCCTTCCCGACCGACGGCGAGAGCCTGAACCCCCTCCGGTTGAAATATCGTCAGATAGCCCCGGCGGGGTCCGACCCTGACGATTTGAACGGTATCGGTGAATAACACGGTCCGGGGGAACTCCGGCGGATTGATTCTGAGGAAAATCGAAGAGCTGTCCAGATTTTCCTGCTCAGGAATTTTAAGCAATTTCAGCGCCCAGAAATCAAAATCCGCAGCCTGGCTGGTCACCAATTTTTCAAGCAGTCGGTCAAGGTCGGGTGACCTGAGGTGATAATAAATTCGACTGGAATCGGGCAGCCGTTTAGCGTCAATAATTATGAAGCCGGCGTAATACCCTCGAATTTTGAGCGATTCCGGCACGGCCCCGGCACCGAATACCGATTCGCCCCAGTATGGCTGAATTCGTGGCGGCATCTCGGCCATCGGAACCGAATCGACATAACCCGGAATCGAGAAAAAAGCATCGCAGCCGGGGGTCCCCTGTATTTCCACCGTCAGCATATCTCCCTCGGCAAGCGAGATGTTGCCCGCAAAACTGTTTCTTTCGACAATATAAAGACTGTCATAAGGCAGGGATTTGAGCGGCTTAGGGACATTCACCGGCAGGGTCAGACGTTCAACAATAATGCTGTCATTGCTGCCAAACGCGGCCGCCAGTTCGAAATTGAAAAGTCCCGGCTGGATCGGGAGAAAGGCTATGAAACCGCCGTCAGAATGGACCTTGACTTCCCTTCCGTTGATTGTCAAAAGCGCACCCGGCGGCACCGATCCAAGTATAAAGGTGGAATCGACAGCAGCAATATTGCCGTTCGGCTTGGGATAGATGACCTTAATACCGGCTGAGGCGGAAATCGTGATGATCCATATTCCGACTATCAGCAGGGCCGTCAGACTCATTTTATCGCGTCCGGGCATCCAGAAATTCCTTTTTTATTTTTGGGCCGCCAATAATATCTTCATCGACATAAACATTTTCAAGATTAAAATCAATTCCGCCGGCAATCATGCTTTTTAGAAGTAATGGTCCATCAAAGTCAAGGTAATCGGCCAGGGATGCCATATAAACCGCCTGGGACAGCGCTACCGATGATTCCACCATACATCCCAGCATAACCTTCAGTTTATCCCGGCGCACCTGACGGGCGATTCTGACCGCTTCGGTGATTCCTCCCGATTTGGCCATTTTTATATTAACACCGTCGATATAATCACTGTAATTCCGGTAATCATCAAGTGTGCTCAAACCCTCATCTAAAATGAGAGAGGCCTTCGAATGATCCTTAATGTATTTCCAGTCGCGGATATATTTGAGATCGGTCGGCTGTTCTATCAATTGGACATCAAGACGATTGAGCAAATAAACCATCCTCTCCGCCATATCGGGCTGCCAGCCGCCATTGGCGTCAATACGAAAGACCTTGCCCGAAATTTCTGAAAGCCTGAGAATCAATTTTTCATCGTCCGGCGATCCCAGTTTAATTTTAATAATGGGATAAGGCGAGGAGGCAATACTATCATACATTTTATCGGTATCATCGAGACTTACCGTAAATGAGGTTTTCATTCGAGGCGGCGCATCAAGACCTATGACCTTCCAGGGAAATATCGATTTCGTCTTTGAAAGATAATTCACGATAAGACCGGAAACAGCCGCCTTGGAGACCGGATTGATTTCAAGCCCGGTCAGATCATTCAAGGCATCCGCCGACCCCGGATTTGTCTCCTCCAGAAACGAACGGGCAATCTGCAGGTCGGCAAGAATCGCCTTTTCATCGGGCCCGTAAAAAACCGAACCGGCCGCTTCGCCGAATGTTTTGTCATCGATCGATATAAAATAATTTTTTCTGAAATCGGCTGATCCGGCGGAGACCCGAAAGGTTTGCTTCAGGGGCAGTTTCAGGGCAAAAATGTCGATGGCTATGGCACTACCCTCCTGGCGGTAATGAAGGAATCGAATAAATCCTGCCGAAAGCCGAACGCTCCCGGAAGAAGACTGTTTTCCGCCACTCCCCCTTCGCCGAGAGATGAATGAATAATGCGATACTCATCAATGGCAATCGCGACATGCCCCTTGAAGAACAGCAAGTCGCCCCTTTTCACCTCTTCTCTATTGACTTCACGACCGCATTGGCGTTGATCAATACTATCGCGAGGCAGTATGATTCCGAACCTGCCATATATTGCCTGCACCAACCCCGAACAATCGTACCCGAAGGGTGTCACGCCGCCCCAAAGATAGGGCGTTCCAAGGAACTTCCGCGCTTCTTTAATAACGCCGGAGTGAACATTTATCGGCGACTTGTGCCCGGCAATCGTTGCGATATTTTTTTTCGAAATCGTCGCACGCCCGCCACCGGGCATATCAAAAACGATCTTAGCGCCCGAGTTTCTCCTGACAGCCAATTTAGTGCCGTAAAAAAGGAGAGCCGGGCACGTCGAACTTTCGGATTTACCAGACATCACTCGTGCCGTTTTTGATATAACCAGGTAATTGAGACTATCACACTTTTGCCGAAACTCCTTGGTCGTTATTTTCAGTAAAGCCCGCGTATCTACCCAGCCTTCATAGCCGTCATTTTGATATACTTTATAATAGCCTTTTCGCTCCGCCCCGATCTTAACCGGTTCGTTGAAAAGCAACTGGCTCCTGCGCTCGGTTCGGAAGGCCGGTCCGGCCCTGAGATCGGTGCAGTTCCTGATAATTATGCCATAATTCATATGCGTCAATAAATAGTCTTGAGAGTTAATTAATCAATAAAAAAATAGCCGGGCGACCATCAAAGTGGTCACCCGGCCGTCACTAACGCACAAGGAGTTAGAAGTTGATTTTAGCCGTAAAATACTGGTTAGCGTCAAAAGTTTCAGTCTCAGTCCAGGAATATTCGAAATTCACATCGGTCCCGGCGATTCTGAATATCAGACCGGCGCCGAAGCTGGCACCATACAAATAAGCATCCTGGTCGGAGTAATTATATCCGGCCCGGAGTGAATATTTGCCGTCAAAAACATATTCAAGACCGCCCTGCCACAGATCGTTCGAATAGTTGTTGGACATGAAATTGCTCGACAACATGGCGACGTTTCTTTCGTTTTCAAAGAAATTATATGAAACGCCCAGATTAAACGAACTCGGCAGATCGAATGGGGCCGAAATGGGGCGAACCGGATTGTCATTCAGGACCTGATCAAAACCACGGCCGCCGAAATTCATCTCGGGACCGTAGTTCTTTATCACCATGCCGACCTTCAATCCGCGCCAACCGGGATCATATATGAAACCGACATCAAAAGCGAAACCGGTGGCACTGGCTTCGAATATGCTTTCATGAATGAAAGTTCCGGTCAGACCGAATGAAACCCGATAGGTTAATTCCCTGGCATAAGTCAGGGTGAGAACCGAAAAGGTCGGATTAAATATTCGACCGGTTCCATCCGGTTCATAATTGGTGGTTTCTTCCATATCACCGACTGCCACGATCTTGGCACCTACGCCAATTGTGCCAAAATCCGCGATGTTGGTGGCGGCCCCGAAGAAATTGACGTTGATGTCAGCTATATAAGGAAGATAACTGAACATCACCTCGGTTCCTGCAAGGCCGGCCAGACCGGCGGGATTCCAATACATGGACTCCACACCGGAGACATCGGAGATTATGGCACCACCCATGGCAGTTCCTCGCGATCCCACCGGGATACGCAATTCCTGTGCACCCGCAGTGCCGATTCGCGGGACGTTCTCCGCATAAGCCGAACAAAGGCTTATTACAAGGAGAACAATCAACGGAATAAGAACTTTATTTTTCATTTACTTATCCTCCTTGTCTAGTAGATGTTAAGCACTTCTTCTTGGACAAAGACCGCCATCTTGCCGATCTTCGTGCCGAAGCCTTCAGCGTTAACAACATAAATGTATATACCGGAAGACACCGGTAAGCCCTGCTCGGTCAGGATATCCCAGCAGGCAATCGCCGTCGTGGGGTCATCCTTTTCAAGCGTCCTGATCAGGTCGCCGCCGAGATTATAAATCTCGATGTTGCACTTTTCAGGAAGATGATGGAAACATACCTGATAACTGCCGGGTGATGGATCGTACGGACCGACCATATAGAACGGGTTCGGAACCGCCTTAATGGCATCGAGTTCGGATTCACTGTACGATTTAGTATTGGCCTCACTCGAGAAGGTATAAGAGTCGTCGGCCTTGATTACGATATTCGGATAAAGTGTAAAATAACTTTCCTCGGCGAGCATACCGCCGGTCCCGCGGTCATTGACCCACAGACACCAGGCAGCATCCCAGACACCATTGCCGTTGGCATAGCTCCAGAAGTCGATACTTCCGCCGGTGCCGTCACCATAATATGTTCCGGTCGGATCATAATCGGTGTTCAGCAGCCAGCAATAGTTATACTGCATGTCGCCATTATTCGGTAAAAGTGGATCCGGTACCAGTGGTGCATAATTAAGATCCCACTGGCCGTTCTGGTCACGATCGCGGACAACGACATTGACTTGTCTCGGATTATCTGGATCGGTCACATCCCATACCGTAAATGGAACCGGATTAAAGCCCAGATAGGCGCCACCTGAGAAGGTCTGATACATAAATGCATTCTGCGTTTCACTCGGATCATCGACCACATACGGTTCACCGATGGTATACACGCCATCTCCATTAAGATCGGTATAGGAGGCCATCGGACGGAAGTGAACTTCCATGACCGGATAATCAATCATAGGATCAAGCGATGTCGGCCCCCAGAAATTCGGCTCCATAAAGACACCGCCGAAGAAGATTTCGCCGCCATGGTTTCCACCCGTGATCCAGCGGCCGCCTTCATAATCCTGCTCGGCCACAGCGACCGGGCTGAGATTCGGCGGATCGGCGCCGGCATAAGTATAGCGCTTGCCTGCCAGAGGAGGTCCGATGACCTTCAATTGGAACCCGTCATAAATCTGGTAAGCATCATCACCCGAGAGATTGAAGTTTCTCTGAACCAGGGTGTCATTGGTGGTCGTATTATAGGCGTTCCAGAAAGTACTAATAACAGTGGTTGTATCCGAATGGAAGATGGATGAATCCAGAGTCGAATCATAATATTCACAAAGATACACTATAATAGAATCGCCGGTGACATCCCAGTCGGCATCACATGTATCGGGTCCGATGGTGGTATCGACGGTATAATAGTCGTCAGTATATTCATCTACCTCGACGACCGTATCCAGGCCGAAATCGACCAGGTAGGAATCACCGGTCAGAGCCCAGGGATCGGTCACAATCGGTTCAAGGTAACCATCGGAAGCTCCGGTGGCATGCGTCACTTCCAGCATGTCATGAGGATTGTTGCTGAAATTAATACCGGCCGGCGCCGCCTGGGGCTGCGCCCTAACGATCGTCTGGCTCTCAAGGAAACGGTCCTGATTGGGAACCAATTTACCATTATAGTAGTAGCCGAACGAGAAAGCGGTAACCCTGAAATAATAAGTCGTAACGTCTTTCAGGTCCTCATTGAGAAGAGCGTCCTTATCAATCGTATATGAATAAGCCAAACCGGTGTTCTTGACGGCCCGCTTGATGTCAGGCAGAACAAGGCCGGTTTCGAGATCGGTCAAACTATCGACCAGGGCCTTATCATAATCATTAATGACATCCCAGGTCTTGACCAAGGTCCACGGACCCGAGGCGGACGTTCCCTGCCATACCGAGTAACCTTCGAAGTCGAAATCACCCGGATCCGTTTCCGAGACGTCGGTCCAGGTCAGAACCAGCTCTTTATGAAGTTTGGTAAGCGAAACAACCGGTCTGGCCGGCGGTTTCGGCGGATTGAATCCGTTTTCATACAACTGCTGGGCGAAATCATCGAGCTGCTTGACAACAGTGATTGAATTCAAATTGTTGTTGCCCTGTCCGACGATGATCGCGGCCAGAATTTCAGTGCTGTCACCCGGCCGGAACGTGATCGGGCCGGTGCTCTGCATCCAGCGGCGGTCGGCCGGAGCGATATCGAGGTCGCCGCTTTCGGTGACGGGATTACCGGTATGGACGAACTTCAATACTTGGCCATTATAAATATAATTGGTACCATCACGATTCAAACCGCGCATATAATAATAAGTTTCATCATTATTATCCGGGTCGGTACCGTTGATATACTTATTAAACGAAGTCATTCCCAGATTCCTAAATCCGGGGATAGTATCACCCCACATAAAAGCGGTATCGGTCGGATTACCCGCAACAAGCGGACCCTGGAAAAAGTCGATACCAAGCGCCGGCGGCGCTTCACCATACTGGCTGTCATTATTGGAATCGTTATACACATAACCAAGACCAAGCGTGGTGTCGCAGCCGACCAGGTCATCACCGGCGCTGCCCAGGTCGGGATCCGACCATATCGAGAAATAGCAGTTCTTGAGGACACGATTGCCTTTGTTAAACACATGGAGCCGGATAATCACGATATTGCCCAGCGAACCCTGTCTATCAAAGGCAAAAGTAGTATTTCTGACTTCGATTCCGAGAGGACTCGTCCAACCGGCATCATTGACATGTTGATCAGGATCAGCATCATTGAAAACCGACCAGCACATCTGATCACCGATCATATCCGGAATGGTGTCGCCCTCGTTGGTCACCAGATACGGGGCGCCCTGACCGATGGCATTGGCCAGGTAATCCAGGTAGGCCTGATTGGGATTATTTGCAAGACTGTCCCGAAACAACTTGTAGACCTTAAATGCCGGGCCATCCTCCTGGAAGGTACCCCCGACCATCGGCCCCGGAACATACTCGTCACTATATTCGGAAATTATGACCAGGGCTGAATCAGACGCCGAATCGATGGCCCCAATCCACAATCCGCCGGCATAGTAAGGAGAGAAGTCACCGGCCTTGTCGATATTGCCGCCAATGTCGGCGGTATCGCCGGTGTACGGGAACCAGGTTCCGTAATCATATCCGAACAGGTCGGATAAATCCCGGCCGAAGTTGCCGTGGTTGGTGACAAACATAAGGATGCGGTTGGCATCGATATATGTTGTGTTATCTACCCGCATTGCTGCACTGCCTTTATATGCCATGGGCAGTCTGCCGGCAGGCGGTGCCGCCACAGACGACAGAGCAAAAAGGAGCACAATAACACAGACTAAATATTTTATTTTCATTTCATTACTCCTTATCATGCTCAGAATGACAACCTCAGTCCAAGATAAATTATCCTGGGATTGGCATAGTTTTTCGGGTTGTTCTGGCCCAGATCATATCTATAAGCAAATTCCTCACCGGTATCAGGATTTGTAGCACGAACCTGGCCCTCGGCCGTTTCCAGGTAACCGGAGACATTCGCCTTACCGGTTCCTTCATAGGCCGCCGTTTCGTTTTGGGTATTAAGCAGATTCTTCACCCAGACATACGGGACCAACTTGTAGTCGCCGAACATGAATGTCTTTTCCAGTTTCATGTCAATCGTGAATGTCCAGTCCAGATTGGCGGAATTGATACCGCCGGTCGGTTCCTGCTGTACCGAAGCATTCGGGCTGACGCCGTCATACACCTTCATCGGCGTATAAGGCAGACCGCTGGCCACCTGAATAATCGTATTCAGGCCGACATTTTCGAGCGGATACATATCGCCGAGCATCGGCCCTTCACCCTTGGTCGTGCGCAGATCGAACATACCGATAAGACTGTGCCGCTGATCATAATCGAGCGGATTGGTCGTCTTGGGTATACCCTGCGAATTCTTCCAGGCGATGTTGTAAGTTGACTGAGCGTATGAACCGGTGCCGGTGGCATAACTTAGGGAATACTTCAAGTTAATGCTCATGTTCCGGTTCCGTCTCATGGTCAAGTTGAAATCGACACCTTTGATCGTGCCATAATCGGCATTGGCAAAGAAATCATAGGCATAAGGAATGGCCGCCTGATGATAAATCTGGGTCAATCCCTCGACATCCTTGTAATATGCCGCTATATCGATAGCGGTAAATTCCCCAAGCTGGCGCGTGATACCGAATTCATACTGCGTAATCTTTTCCGGTTCCAGATTCGGACTCGGGAAAGGATAATAAGACCCGGCGCCGACGCGCGCTTCAAGGAAGTCGTATCCGGCATAAAGTCTGACCAGATCGGGACGCTGATAGAACTTGCCATAGTTCATGTAAACCTGGGTCTGGTCGCTGACGGGGAATGATATGCCCAGACGCGGCGATACCCGGGTGAACTTTTTGCTGGCTTCCAGATCCGAAAGCTGAATCGTCCCGCTATTCGCGTCCTCGGTGTTATTCGGATCAAAGGGATTGCTCAGGTTTCTCAAACGTTCCGCCTTGTAATCGAAATAATCAAAGCGGACTCCGGCATTGACCACGAAATCGCGCCATTCGAAGCGGTCCTGAAGATATACACCCAGGTTGATCGGGTGCTTGGTATTATTCATGAAGTCTTGACTGTCGGATTCATTGCCGAGAGAATCAAAACCATAACGGTTGACGCGTTCCGACAGGAATCCCTGGGTCGAGTTCAGATTTTCGAAATAGCGCAGTGTATGACGCTGGAAATCGAATCCGAATTGGAGTGTATGAGCGCGGGTTACCTGACTGGTCAGGTCGCCCTTGACTCCGATATATGACGATTTCCGATGCAGGAAATTCTGCCAGTACGATTCATAGAAAGTGACAAAAGTATCCACATCACCGGTATCGGCCGGATTGAAATCGCTGGCCGTCAGGCTGTCGCCTTCGCGGAACAGATTATGAAAATCATATTCCGGATTCGCATTGGTTCTTTCATAATCCAGATAATTTTCGAACAAGACGCCGTCGCCGCGCGTTCTTTCCGTCATGAAATACGAGACGCTCAGGTTATAGTATGTTTCGGGGTTAAGCGTATGAGTCATCTTGGCATTGATACCGTAGTTCTTGTCGATGTACATCGGCGTATGCTCGACTTGATCGATAAAAGCCGGATTAAGGAAATAATGGCGGTATTCCTGCCACTTATCATAGGAACCGTTTCCATTAAAGGCCAGCTTGATGTTCTCTTTAAGCTGGAAATCAAGCTTGCCCTGGTAGGACCAGCCCTTAAGGAAATTGTTCGGCAGTCTCTGCGGCTCATCAAAATACTGCGCCAGGCCGAATTTTTCATAAACGTCCTTCGTGGTAACGGAAGGCGTCCGATCGGCCATCCAGCGCCGCTCGCCTGAGACGAAGAAATATGCCTTCTCCAGACCCGGAATGGGGCCGCTGAAGTCGCCCGAATACCAGTTCTGGTCATAGCTGTCATAGCCGACCACGGTGGCCGGATTGTCACTTATCAATTCGAGGTTGCCATGGTATTCATCAGAACCGGAATTGGTCACTACGTTCACAATTCCTGACGCCACATGTCCGTATTCCGCCGAGAAGGCGCCTGATGTAACCTTTACCTCCTTAATAGCATTGTTATTGATGTTGGCTGTCGATATACCCGACAGCGGATCCTGCTGCGAGAAGCCATCGACATAGTAGGCTACCTCGGACGGACGGCCGCCGCGCAGGTTAATTTCCGGCCCATTGGCCAATGATTCACGACCACCGCGCTGACGTATATCAACGTTGGAATTCATACGTACAACGCTGTTCTGCAGACCCACGACCTGGTCATATCCTCTGACCGGCATTTGCTGCAGCTCATCTCTTGACACGATATTGACTGTGGTAGTCTTATCTTTGGTGACAAGAGGTCTTTCGGCTTTAACCACGATTGTTTTGCCCAGATCAAGCGCTTCCTTGGACAGAGTAAAATCAGTGTACGCCGTCAAATCAGCGGAAACGCCGACGTTGGTAATATCAACAGGGGCAAAACCAATCAGTGATGCTTTGACCGTATATGTTCCTACCGGAACATTCAGAATATAGTATTCACCATTTTCATCGGTCAAAGCGCCCTGCTTGGTCCCGACTACTGATACTGCTACGCCGGGAAGAGGCTCACCGGTCTCGGTATCGGCCACGACACCGGAGATCTTACCCGTGACACCGGCAAGGATCGCCTGCGGCAGCAGTAATCCAAGTGTCAGACCAAGCATTATCGCCATAGAAAAAAGTTTTTTAACCAATTTCTATAACCTCCTTTGGTTTTAAAAATTGAATTTTCCCAGGGAAAAACAGAAAAGGTTTTTTTCTCTCTTCCTCTCACCTCCTTGTGCTGCTAATCCGATAATAATGTTTAGGCTTACATTATATTTTCCAAATAAATCTTAGCTTTATCACTATCCACAAAAAGCCTGAAGCGCCCGTATTGAAAGGCCTTCTTCACTGTAAATATATACGCCGCAAGTAAGTTAGATTTCAGCAAAAATATTGTCAACAAAAAAACAATCCGATTTTTATACTTTTTATTCCACATCCAGTATAAAAATCGGAATATTTTATAAATAATTAAGCGGTTCAGCCAATTTTCATCGCGGCTTCGGCCACTCTCGCAATTGCTTTTTTGATGTTTTCGACCGAATTCGCGTAGGAAAAACGAAGATACCCTTCGCCGTACTTCCCGAATGATGTCCCCGCCAGAGCCGCGACGCCATATTCTTCAAGAAGCAACTCCTCCATCTGCTTCGAAGTTTTCCCCAGCGCCTTGATATTGGGAAAAACATAGAATGCACCAAGAGGTCTCCTGCAGGTGATACCATCTATGCCATTAAGACCATCCACGATGACATCGCGCCGTTTCTTGAATTCCGCCACCATTTTCTCGGATTCTCCCTGAGGGCCGGTGATCGCGGCGCCCATGGCGATTTGCGAAAAGGCCGCCGTACACGACGTGCAGTTTGTCTGCAGGCGGGCCACCGCGGCCGCCAGCGCTTCATTCATGACACCGTATCCCAGGCGCCAGCCGGTCATGGCATACGTTTTGGACATGCCGTCCAGGATGACCGTACGTTCCTGCGCGCCCGGAAATTGCGTCAAAGATTCAAATCTGGCCTCATAAATGATGCGGGAGTAAATCTCGTCCGAGAGAATCCAGATATCATTTTCCACGGCGATACGGACAATTTCCTCGAGATCGTCATGCGTCAAGACGCCGCCGGTCGGATTCTGGGGCGAATTGATAATCATCAATTTCGTTTTTGGAGTCACCAGCGACTTAAGTTCTTTGACATCCAGCCTGAAATCATTTTCCTCCCGGAGCGGAATCGGCACCGGTTTGGCATTGACGAAATTTATCAGCGATTCATAAATGGGGAACCCGGGATTGGGGTAAATGACTTCATCGCCGGCATCAACCAGTGCATAAATAACAAAAAACATTATCGGCTTGCCGCCGGGGGTGATAACCACCTGCTCCGGTTTCGTCTTAATTCCGCGGGTTCGATTGATCTCGTCGGAGATGATTTTGCGAACTTCCGGATAACCCGGGGCCGGGTTATAATGGGTGTATCCATCATTCAGAGCCTTGATCGCGGCATCGGTAATATACCGGGGCGTAGCGAAATCGGGCTCACCGATTTCAAGATGCACTACATCCTTACCCTTGGCTTCGAGCTGTTTGGCTCTGACCAGAACTTCAAAAGCCGTCTCGGTTCCAAGCCGCTTCATGCGTTCTGCGAACTTCATCCCATACTCCTATATCTGTCTTAATATTTCCAACTTAACCCAGGTTCAAAAGTTTCCTGGCCTTATCGGCGATATGCTCCGCGGCAACTTCGAATTCCTTAATCAACTGCCACGGCATACCCGATTCACCAAAGCGATCCTTCACGCCGACCATACCGAACGGCAGCAATTTCCCGTCTGATGAAGCTCCATCCAGGACAGCCGCGGCCACCAGATTGCCCAGCCCCCCGATTTGATGTTCCTCGGCAGTAATGATTGCCCCGGTTTCACGGGCGGCTTTCACGATGGCTTCTTTATCCAGCGGCTTGACGGTGTGCATATTGATGACGCGGGTCTCGATATTATAGTCCTTCTTAAGAATCCAGGCGGCCCGCAGCGATTCGGCCGCTTCGGGACCGCATGATATAATCGTCAGGTCCTCATTTTCATTGACATAATCGGTTGAAAGTTTGATATCAAAGGCGTCCTTGAACATCTCTTTCTCGCCGCGGAAACGATAAATATTGGCCACCCCGAATTTAAATGGCGTCTTATCATCCGAGACAATCGGCGTGGCCTCGCGGGCGAACCGGATGTATTTCGGACCGACAATATCGAAAAGCATGGCATGCGTCATTTTCTTCGTCTCCACGGAATCAATCGGTACTCCCACGCGCATATTGGGCAGACCGCACATCTGGAAAAGGGCTTCCAGTTCCTGATGGGTCGCTCCGTCCGGACCAACCGAAACACCACCATGGGCGCCGACAATAAGGACATTAAAGTCGGCATAGCAAACTGAGACACGCAATTGATCCAAATTTCGGGCCGATGAGAAGACGCCATAGGTGCCAAAAACCGGAATCTTCCCTTCTTTGGCCAGCCCGGCCGCAACGGTTGTCCCGCCCTGCTCGGCGACACCGACAGAAATCCAGCGATTTTTTCTTTCCGGATGATTTTTGTAAAAATCGGAGATCGTGATTGAATCGGAAATATCGGCCCCGATGCAGACGATGCGCTCATCATCACCATATTGATCAAGAGCCCGGCCCAGACCTTTACGGGTCGGATCCATTTCGGTTTTCATATTGGGCTGCTTGTTCCACCAGAAATTATTGGAGAATTTGGGCAGTTTCGCCTCAAGACGTTTCTCAACTTCGGCCTGGTGATCACTGCCGACTTTGAAGAATTTATCGATATCGAAGGCATCCGATAATCCCAGCTCGGCCAGGGCCTTCTTCATTTCTTCCTGATTCGGCGGCTTGCCGTGCCAGCCGGCCACATCTTCCATAAAGCTGACCCCTTTGCCCTTGATCGTGTGCGCCAGTATCAACGTCGGTTTATCCTTTGAATTACAGGCAGCTTCAAAAGCCTTTACAAGCGCCGGAATATCATGGCCGTCAACTTCAATGACGTTCCAGTTGAAGGCGCGATACTTGTCCGCAATCGGGTCCAGACATTGTACATCCTTGGTATAACCGTCTATTTGCAGGCGATTGAGATCAAGGATATTTATGAAATTATTGAGCTTGAAGTTTCCCGCTTCCATCGCCGCTTCCCATATCGAACCTTCCTGATGCTCGCCGTCCGATGTTATGGTAAAGACACGATGGTCGCTTTTATTCAGCCTGGCGGCCAGGGCAATTCCGACACCAACCGACATCCCCTGACCGAGAGATCCCGATGAAATCTCCACGCCGGGTAAATCTTTGTGATGCGGATGCCCCTGCAAAGGGGAGCCGAGCATTCTCAACTTAGCCAGTTCCGTTTCGGCGAAATATCCCGAAACCGCCAGAGAAACATACAGGGCCGGAGCCTTGTGACCGGCCGACCAGATGATGCGGTCGCGGCCGATCCATGATGGATTTTTCGGATCATGCCGGGCGATTTTCAAATACAGAACAGCGAGGATGTCCATCATCGAGAGTGTCCCGCCCGAATGCCCGGATTTGGCCGAACATAATGAAATCATATCCAATCCGCGCATGCGATTGGCCATTTTCTTCAACTCATCTATCGAGTATTCTTTGATAATACTGCCGGATTTTGAGTCTATAAGCGGCATTTTACCTCCAACTCGTACTTTGTGAATTTCGTAACTTACTTCTTCGGGGAATATATCAGTTTGAGATTCAACAGTCAACCCTTTTCGGGATGACATTTTGAAGGATTTTCTTTATTCTAAGTTCAAGAGAACTAAGAGATTTATTGTTTTGTATTATTATGTCGGCACGAGCCCTGAATTCGGCCAATTTCAACTGCGAACGCAGCCGCATTTTTGCCTCCTCCATGGTATATCCTTTTTCTACCAGACGGGAAATTTTGGCCCTGTCCGTGGAATGAACGACAATAGTCAAGTCAACCATTTTATCCCAACCCCAATCCAGCAGCAGGGCCGCATCAATTATGACAATTTTATACTTCTTAAGAGCTGCCCTGCTTTGACGTCCAAGTTCCTTCAGGAGAACCGGATGGACGATACGATTGAGCTTATCCTTATGGTTGCTGTCGGCAAAGGCCAGACGAGCCAGGTATTTTCTTCTTAATTTACCGGAAGGAGTCAGTATTTCTTGCCCAAATGCCCTGATAAGCTTTTTCAGAACGACAGGGCTGTTTTCGACCACATCCCGGCCTATCTTGTCGGCCGATATGACATAGGCTCCGTATTTGGCGAAAATCTTCGCCGCTTCGGTCTTCCCTGACCCGATTTGTCCGGTGATACCTATCAGCATTCCCTATTTCGCTTCCAGCCAGTTGTCGCCGACCCCCATATCGGCCACAATCGGGACCTTTAAGCTAACCGCTTTTTCCATGCCGTCTCTTACAATATTTCGCAACTTATCTATCTCGTCTTTGTGTGCGTCGAAAATCAATTCATCATGCACCTGCAGAATCATCTTCGATTTCATCCCGGATATTTTTCCATAAATATCAATCATGGCCAATTTAATCATGTCGGCGGCGGTGCCCTGTATCGGCGTGTTTATGGCGGTCCTTTCGGCAAACTGGCGCACCTGGAAATTTTTGGCGTTAATTTCGGGCAGATACCTGATTCGATTGAATAACGTCGTCACATATCCATTATCCCGCGCAAATTGTTTGGTTTCTTCCATATATTTTTTGATTCCGGGATAGCGTGAAAAATAGGTCTCAATAAATTCTTTGGATTGAGCCACATCCAGTTCCGACTGCATCGAAAGCCCATAGGCGCTGACCCCATAAATGACCGCAAAATTGGCGGTTTTGGCGGCGCGCCGCATCTCCGGTGTCACTTTCTTCATATCGACACCATACACCTCGGCAGCTGTTCGGGCATGAATGTCCTCATTGTTCTTGAAAGCCTGGATCAGCGTCTTATCGTCGGAAAAATGTGCAAGTATCCGCAGCTCGATCTGTGAATAATCGGCCACCAGCAGCCGGTAATTTTCGTCGCGCGGCAGAAAGGCCCTTCTTATTCTGCGGCCGATTTCGGTTCGCACCGGGATATTCTGAAGATTGGGATCAGTCGATGAAAGCCTGCCGGTAGCGGCAATGGTCTGGTTAAACGAGGTATGAACCCGGCCGGTTTCAGGATTTATCAGGGCCGGAATAGCATCAACATAAGTGCTTTTCAGCTTTCCAAGCTGCCGGTATTCAAGAATCAGACGCGGGAGCTTGTGAATTCCGGCCAACTCCTCAAGAACGCGAACATCGGTCGAAAAACCGGTTTTCTTGGCCGTTTTTCCCTTGGTGGGAAGATTCAGCTTCTCGAATAGAATATGCGACAACTGCTGTGTGGAATTGATGTTAAACTCCATCCCGGCTTCGATATAAATCTCCCCTGTCAGTTTATCAAGCTGCTTCTCCAGTTCCAGTGAAAAATCGGCCAGGTACTCCGGATCGACCCTGACGCCGGCCTCTTCCATCGAGGCCAGCACTTTTATCAGGGGCATTTCGATATTGTAATAAAGATTGTGCAGTTTCAACTCATCGATTTTCGGCGCCAGAACACCGCGCAACCGGTACGTATAATCGGCATCTTCGGCGGCATACCAGGCCGCTTTATCGACATCAACCTTGGCAAACGAAATCTGTTTTTTGCCCGATCCGATCAGATCGGTAATCGGCTGCATACTGTAATTGAAATGCTCCAGGGCCAGTGCATTGAGACCATTCTGGCGGCCCGATGGATTGATTACATATGATCCCAGCATGGTATCAAAAGAAACAGGGTCGATATCCAGGCCGGCCCGGTGCAGTACTTCCAGATCATATTTTATATTCTGCCCGAATTTTTGAACCTTACGGTCGGCCAGTAATTTGGATAACAATTTAAGCGCCTTCTCCCGCGGAAGATTGCGTTTTTTGTCTTCATGACCGATTGGAATATAATAAGCTTTGCCGGCTTCAGCGCAAAGCGAAACACCCACCAGATCAGCTTCAAGGGCATTCAGCGAAGTTGTCTCGGTATCAACCGCCACTTCTTTTTTTGAGGAAAGCGCCCCGATCAATTTCTCCAGCGCTTCAATATCCTCCAGGCAGATATAATCGGCCTTTGAACCGCCCATTACTTTTTCCTTGTCATCAAGATCCAGCATGAGATCGAGGCGCCCGGTCAATTTGGCCAGTTCTTCAAGCAGGCGGTTGAATTCCATCTCGAGGAAAAATTTCTTGGCCTTGTCGAAGTCGATTTTTCCCCTTCTCATATCTTTCAGCGAAAATTCGACCGGAACCGATATGTCGATCGTAACCAATTTTCTGGCCAGGCGGGCGCTCTCGATATTTTCCATTATCTTGGTGCGGACCCCTTTGGCCTTGATTTTTTCCGGATTTTCCAGAATAGCATCGAGGCTGCCGAATTCCTTGAGCAGCAACCGAGCCGTTTTGGGGCCGATTCCCGGAACACCTTTAACATTATCCGAAGCATCACCCATAAGAGACAGGGTATCAATAACCAATTCCGGAGGGACCCCGAACTTGTCTTCAACACCTTTTTTGTCCAGTTTCTCGGGCGGTGTTGATCCCTTCTGCGGGTTGTATATTTTCACCTTATCGGTGACCAGTTGAAACATATCTTTATCGCCGGTAACGATCCAGACATCCATGCCCTTCTTTTCGCCCGCTTTGGCCAGAGTTCCGATAATATCGTCTGCCTCGAAGCCTTCCATTTCAAATGCCGGCAGTTCGAGCGCCTCGGTGGCCTCTTTGATTCGCGGCAATTGCATAATCAGTTCTTCCGGCATCTTGGCCCGGGTCGATTTATATTCGGGCGACATCTTATGCCGGAAGGTCGGAGCCTTGGTATCAAATATGACCGCCAGGTAGTCAGGGTTTTCCTCCCGGATGACTTTCAATATCGAGTTAACAAAGCCGAATGTGGCCGATGTATCTTCACCCTTCGAATTTATCAGCGGATTTCTGATAAAAGCAAAATACGCACGATAGAATATTGCCGAACCATCGACCAGATAAAGCGTCTTACCGTTCATCTATACAGCCCCTCCCGAATAATTGTCTGCCTGGCATTTTCCGGAACCAGGTAACGGATCGACCGCCCTTCTCGGACCCTCCTGCGGATCATGGTCGAGGAAATATCCATCAGCGGCATTTCAAATCGTTCCACTTTATCCAGCCATTTCGATTGTCGTTCCAGGCTCTCATAGCCGGGTCGTCCGGCTACGATTATTTTGACTTTTTTAACAAGTTCATCCGGCCTGTACCAAGTGTCAAAAGTGGCGATATTATCGGCGCCGAGAATTAAATGCCATTTTATATCGAGATATTCGATTTTCAGGGCATCGATTATATTGACCGTATAGGCCGGCCGGTCAAAATCTTTTTCCATATCCGAGACAACAAACACATTATTGTCTTTGATCGTCTCCTCGACCATTTTAAGACGGATTTCGAATGAAGCGACCGGTTTTTGATCGCGATGCGGCGGATTGTAACTTACCACGAAAAGAACGCCGGTAAGGTCATACGCGGCGGCAGCCGACTCGGCCAGGAGAAGATGGGCATTGTGGATGGGATCGAAGATCCCGCCCATAATTCCCCAGTTACCGGCCTTTTCAAGATTTGTCCGAAACATCTGCCGTCTCCAGCAGGCGGTGAATCTGCTCGATATACTCTTCCGCCTTAGGGACCAGTTCATTCTCGGGATAAACGGTGATAAAACTATTGAATTTCGACAGCGCCTCGGCATATTCCGATTTTTTGAAGCTGATCTCGGCCAGCCGATAAAGTGATGCGGCGGCATATGAAGTTCCAGTATAAGTATCAATCACGTACTGAAAATATATTGCCGCGGATTTATATTGATACAATTTGAAATAAAGCATCCCGTTATCATATTCTTTGTGCGCCAGTTTGGTCATACCTTCGGTTATTGCCTGCTGTGCCTGCTCTACCAGAGGCGAATCGGGATTATCAATTATGAAATCCTGAAGCTGCTGAATCGCCTTTTTCAAATCTTCCTGGTCGAGCGAATAATGGCCCGGCGTGTTTTTCAAATAACAGACACCGGTCATGTACTGCGACTCCGCATAAAAGGCGGACTGCGGGTAATTAGTCATCAACCGGCGGAACTCCACTGCTCCCAGCTCATAGTCCTTATTATTATAATATGACATGGACAGATAAAACTGCGCCGTATCGACAATATCCGCCCCGGGAAAATTGAAAATCACTTTCTGGAAACCTTCGATTGCCTTCAACCAGTGGTTTTTGTCAAACTCCGCTTTGGCAAGCGCAAATTGATCCTGGGCATTTGATTCAAGCTTAATCCCCGGCGCGCCGCAACCGGCGACCCAGATGATCATTAAGGAAATCGCGATGGAAACCAATACTTTACTCATCAGATCTGATATTTCTCCTTAAACGTTTTATAATTATCCATAACTTTATTGAGGTATGACTTGGGAAGCGGCTTGTTCAAACGAACCCGGTCCCTGAGGGCGGATTCGCCCAGATTATATGAAATGACCGCCTTGCGGACATCTTTGAATTTAAGAATCATCTCGAACAGGTGCAACGATCCCATTTTGATATTCAACTCCGGTTGAAAAAGCGTCGTGGAATCCTTCCAGTCGACACCCATCTTATCAGCCAGCGACCGGCCGACGAACGGCCTGATTTGCATCAGCCCCTCCGCTCCGGCCGATGATACCTGGCCGCGCTTGAATGATGATTCGGTGAAAATCAGCGCCAGCAGGAATAACGGATCATAATCATATTTCTTGCACTCCGAATAAATAACTTCCGTCAACTGCTGCTCCTCTTCATCGCTGAAACCGATCTGAAAATCCTCAATCACCTGCAATATCTGCAGCTTTTCTTCGAGTTCCGATATCCGCTTGCGCTGAAAATCAATTTGCTTTTCGAGATCGAATTTTTCCCGGACCAGATAAATTATAAGGACCGATTGCGAGAGATATATCAGAACAAAGAAAATTGCCACCGGCTTCGACAAAAACAGTCCCAAACGATTTGACTGGATCATTTTCCTGATACCTCCGCTTTGGCGATTAAATCATACCCCTCGGCCATAACCACCCGGGCCTCTAAAATGTCGCCCACCGTAAGATTCTCGCCGTCTATATACACCTGCTGGTCGATTTCGGGGCAGTCGCCCTTTGTCCGACCAACAGCCTGAGCATCCGGTTTAACTTCATCAATTATAACTTGTTGAATTTTGTCAATCAAGGCAATATTTTTGTCAAACGCAATCTCCTGCTGGACACTCATTAAGACATCTTGGCGCGCTTCGGCCACGGCATCGGAAATTTGATTTTTCATCCCCGCCGCCCGCGTGCCCTCTTCGGAAGAATACTTGAATACCCCCAGCCGGTCAAATTTAAACTCCTCGATAAACCGCTTTAATTCGCCAAATTCTTTCTCTGTCTCTTCAGGAAAACCGGTAATGAACGTTGTCCGAATAATATTATCCGCCGATTTATCTCTGATTTTATATAAAGTATTCTCTATTTCGGAGCGATTTGTCCGCCGATTCATAGATGAAAGAATTCTATCGTTAATGTGCTGCAATGGAATATCGAAATAGCCTAGAACCTTCCCGGAAAATGTCATAAAATCAATCAGCTCTTCGGTGACCGCCTCGGGATGAAGATACATCAGGCGAATCCACTCGATCCCCTCCACCTCCTCAAGCTTCCTCAGGAGTGCCGGAATGTCGGGGCCCTTGTCAAAATCCCGCCCGTAACCGGTTCCCTCCTGTGATACCAGGATTATTTCCTTTTTACCTTTGGAGGCAAGCATCTGCGTCTCGTCGATAATTTCGCTCATGGGCCGACTTCGATACCGACCGCGTATCAGCGGAATAGCACAATATGAGCAATAGCGGTCGCAGCCATCGGCGATTTTTACATAATCATAAGGTCTGGCGGTATCCACATGACGTAATCCGCCGGACAGATAAGTCAGTTCCGAAGCCTTATCCCTGACCAAAATGGGACCGCCGGCATTATTGCCGATGATTGCATCAGCCAGCGCTTCGATTTTACCCAGCCCGAAAAAACCGTCGATGAGAGGCATGTCGGCTGTTAGCTCATCACCATATCTCTGTGGCAGACAGCCGGTAACATATAATTTCTTGATCTGCCCACGCTCTTTTTGCTGTTCATAATTAAGGATTTCATTGATTGACTCTTCTTTGGCCGGAAGAATAAAACCGCAAGTGTTGACAATAACGATATCTGCTTCCAGATCATTATTCGTCGGCTGCAATCCTCTTGATATAAGCATACCGGCGATATAGTCGCCGTCGACATCGTTCTTGGGACAACCCAGCTTTTTTATATAGAATTTCATCAGGATTTTTCAGGGAAGCGTGATGACTTCGACAGTGTCGGGCAAGTTGATATCGAAGGCCGAGGGTTCCACAGCCTTGAAAATGCTGTCGGATAAAATATGAACCTGATTCTGATCATGGTTCAAATCATAATATTTAAGAGTGGTCAGGCGGGATTTGTTCAGGGTCAGATAAAGCGAATCGGGCAACTGGCTGTGGAGAGTGTCTTTTCTGACCATTAAAAACAACGTGTCTTTTTCTTCGCTGACCGTTTTGTAATATTTCTCGAGGTTCTTTATAAAGAAAAGCTCATTTTCAAACATTTCGCCCGGTTTAAGGCAGTCCCGGGTGGCCTGATTATTTTCAGACGAATATTCCCAGATACAGCGACCGTCGAAAACATAAAGATCGTCGCCGATGTCGGCCGCATAACGGCCGTCATCCGCGATTACGATATTCCCTTCGGTCGTATCGGTATCCTCAAAAATGTCCGAAAACACGATAATCCTGACATCGAATGTGAGCATTTTTGCTTCTGAGTATTTGGAAATAACCGAGTCAAGACTACTGCCAGTGGCGCTTATTCCAACCGCCAACAGGATCAGGATATAAATCGATAATGCTTTTATATTATTCAATTTCATTAATCTTTATACGAAGTTAAAGTTTAAGAGTTCAGGTCAGATAGCGACCGGGATGACTGCAATTTTTCGATATGGGAGCTGTCCACAAGCACTTCCCGGGCCTTGCTGCCGTCATAAGCCGAGACAATACCGGCCGCTTCGAGTTTGTCGATCAGCCGGGCCGCCCGCTGGTAACCGATGCCCAGCTTTCTCTGCAAAAGCGATACCGACCCTTGTTTATGCCTGACAACCGTCTGCGCCGCTTCGATAAAGAGTGGATCATCAAGATCGACATCGTCCGCTTCTTCGCTCTCTTCTTCTTCGACCGCCACCTCGACCTTTTCCATTTTGGGGAATTGATCGGTTATGAATTTGACAATGTTCTGGGTTTCATCACCTGATAAATAGGCCCCATGCAGCCGTATCGGCTCCGGCTGACCGGTCTGCAAGAAAAGCATATCGCCATTGCCAAGAAGTTTTTCGGCTCCATTGGCATCCAGGATAGTGCGGGAATCGACCTTGCTGGCCACCTGAAATCCGATACGGGCCGAAAAGTTGGCCTTTATCAGACCGGTGATAACATCGACCGAGGGCCGTTGCGTGGCCAGAATTAAATGTATTCCAACGGCGCGGGCCATCTGCGCCAGTCTTGTTATCAGCATTTCAATTCTTGAAGAAGCGGCCGCCATCATCATGTCAGCCAGTTCATCCACGATGATGACAATGTATGGCATTTTATCATCGATGTTTTTCTGCTTGGCATTATAGTCATGAATATTCCTGACCGCTTCGCCCGCCAGCTTTTTATACCGGCTTTCCATCTCCCCGACCGCGTCGGAGAGTACTTTTTCGGCCCGTTTGGGATTGGTCACCACCGGCCGGCCCAGATGCGGTATTCCGGCATAAACCGATAACTCCAGCATCTTGGGATCAATGAAAATAAATTTCAGTTCCCGTGGATGAAGCCGGAAAATAAGTGATGTAATAAGTGCGTTGATACATACCGATTTCCCCGATCCGGTGGCTCCGGCAATAAGCAGGTGCGGCATTTTGGCCAGATCGGTCACGTACGGTTTTCCCGATATAGTCTTTCCCAGCGCCAGCGGAAGGTAATTACGCGTGTCGGCATACACTTCCGAATTGATAATATCTTTCAGAAATACCATTCTGGCCTTACGATTTGGAATCTCGACTCCGATAGCCGCCTTGCCCGGAATCGGGGCGATAATGCGAATCCGCTTGGCCTGCAGGGCCAGCGCCAGGTCATCGGATAAATTGGTAATCTGATGCACCTTAACTCCGGCGGCCGGTTTGAACTGATACCGGGTAATGACCGGCCCGGGATATTTTTCTATCTGGCCGTCAATGGTCACTCCGAAGGTCTCAAGCGTATCTTTCAGCGCCTTGGCCGTAAATGATAGTTCTTCCGGGCTGACAGTCGGCCCATTGTCGGGATTATCATTCAGCAAATCCAGGCCGGGGAAGATAAAATCTTTGGTCTCGCGGCCTACCGCCACGGTCGATACCGCTTTCCGCTCGCTTTTCTTATCGCTTTTCTTCTTTTCTCTCTTCCCGTCTTTGTCGTCAGATTCACTTTCATTGTCGCCTTCATACAAACTTAAACCATCCTCATTCCGCTCCAGCGATTCCTGAAGTATTTCATCAAAATCTTCCGGCGAAGGATGCGGTTTCCGACTCCTTTCCCCGCTTTTTTCTCCACGCCCCTCGAACAGGGAAATAATAAAGGCCGGGATTGCGGCAAGCGTCCTTCCGATGCCTCGGAATATGCGCCCAACATCGAATTTAACCGGCAATCCGAATTTGATTCTCAGCCAGGGGTACCGGTAGCCCAGCGCTACCAGGGCGGCGGCAATTAATGCTCCCAATAATATCACGGAGCCGGTTTTGCCGATAATTTTGGCCGCCAAAAGAGTCAAATTGAAAAACAGGTAGCCGCCGTAGCCCTCGGCATACCCGATAGTGCGCCCGGATGCTTCGATTTCATAAATATTGGCGATCATGGTTACCAGCAGGCAGACAAACGCGGCAAACCAGATCATCGGGCCAAAATTGGACCGCCAGCTAAAATCGAGAAATTTAAGGGCAAGCAAAATCAGCATAAAAGGCAGAAACACGGAAAGCCACCCGAAAAACCAGAAAAGAAAATATGAAGTCAACGCCCCCACTGTTCCGACCTGGTTGCGGTAATCAATCATAAAGGGATTACTCTCGGCCTCGAAGCGCTGGTCGTCCCAGGCCGAATGCGTGAAAAGAGAGACCAGGATCAAGGTCGAAAAAAGAATCAGAAGGATACCCAGAATCTTCTTCTTCGTCCCTTCATTGCCGTTTTTTTTACTGCGTTTTGCCATATTTCCAACTTTTATACCAGATAGTTAAGTTAATCGGATGAGCGCCTCAGGTCAACTAAAATAAAGAAGGCAGAGATCACTCTCTGCCCTGTCAAAGATATCCGGAAACCGGAACTACTTTTTGACGGCATCCTTCAAAGCTTTGCCGGCACGGAAATGCGGAACACGGGCCGCCGGAATATTAATTTTTTCACCGGTCTGCGGATTACGGCCGACACGAGCTTTTCTCTTGCTGGTGGTAAATGTGCCGAAACCGACGAAACTGACTTTTTTGCCCTTTTTCAGATTGGTCGTAACATTCTCGAAGAAGCTTTTCAGGGCATCCGACGCCTGGCGTTTGTTGATCTTGGCGTCCGTCGCGACTTTGGCAATCATTTCTTCCTTGGTCATACCAATTTCCTCATCCTATGAAGTTAATGGTTAATGTGATTCTGATGAAAAAAACATGATTATTAAATATGAAGTCAACATAAAAAATTGAAGGGAACCCCAAAAAAGGCTGATTTTTAGCGGCTTTGGACGATTTTTATTATTACTTAAGATGAACTGAACGGAGTAATTGTGCCTGAATCCCTCTTTTCGTACTTAATTTCAGGAATGGAAATAATATTTATTTTGAACCAGTACCCCTGGTTCGAGCCCTGCGGAACCCAGTTGAATGAGGCTTCCCAGCAGTGCAGATTTTTCTTTATCATGAGATTCTTATTGATCGATTTCTGCCTGGCGATATCATAGCTCTGCGTGAAGCTGACATCGGTCGTCGGCGTCAGGGCCAGTTGCAGGCTGTAATTGATTTGATGCGCCTTGCTGAACAACGCTCCCCGCCCGGATTCACTGTAAGAATGACTGACTGATATGCTCCATCTTTGCCGTCCGGTTCCCGCGCCCGCTCTCGTCGAATCAGATCTGCTCTCGGTTGCATACTCACTGAAAATACCGCCCGTGTTAAATCGGGTGGATATGGAAAACCTCTGCAAGTAGGGCGACCACCAGCGAAGTTTGTCGGTTCCCGGCTCATAGAGTTCATGAAGCATCGAAGCCGAAATAAACATGTTAATACTTTTCAGCATACTTGAACCGAATGAGGTTGACAGGCCGGACCACTTATGCCCGACCGCTTCAAAATTATAACTGGCCGAGCTATTAACGTAAAATAAATCGTACTTCTTCGACTCTTCCCCGGATTTTACCTTTGCCTGGAAAATATTATCAAGACCGAAACTCATGGTTTTCTGTTTCGCTCCACCGGCGCCAACCCCGGTATATTTTTTGACATCGTCATTCATGGTGATTTCGGGCGCCCATGAAAAACGCACCGATGGCGTAATGACATGCCGGAGTGCCTGCAAACCGAATAAATTCGGCTCGATTGTGCCGTACATATCGGTTGATGCGGAAACTGAAGCACTATAGGCATACCGACGGTAAACCTGCGAGGCATCGATTCCAGCCGCAAGACTCTGATCGGTCTCGAATACTTTATACCATGATTCCTGATAACTGAATGATGGAACGAGTTTGAGATAGCTGATCTTTATTTGCTGCAAGCCGATCGTGGGCGTATGATGCATCGTGAGATATTCTTTACGGCTTTTGAAACCGGTCGTATCGGTCTTCCGGTCATTATAATTATTGAGGTTCACGCGATAGCCGAATGTAAATTTACTGTACCATTTGTCGATTTTCTTGCCCGAGGCATCTTTGGCCGATGAGCCGAAAATCGCCATAGTCGGAAGGCTGAAACTGGCCGTCGGGAGCCTGTCCACGCGCCGCTCCTGGTCCAGATAATCATCATGCGTGAACTGAGCCGAGAGCGAAGCATTCCCGAATTTTTTCGAAATAGACGCCTTGCTTTGCATAACCCTGTTAGTGCGGTCATCCAGATTTGTCGAATAATCCGAATAGTAATTCTTATCCGAAATAAAGGTCCCGTCGGCCTTGATGCTGAAAGTCGGCGATAACGTGTGCGAATGATCGAAGCGCAGGTTCCACCGTTTCGATTTCTGCTCATTTATTCCGATATAGCGCGCTTCATTGGCATAATTGCCGGTCACCGAGCCGGACAGGACATAGCGAAGATTATACCTGAATTGCCCCCTGTAATTGAACCCGAGATTTTCGGTATAATCCAGCGCCCCCAGAACATCCCAGTATTCCGAGGCCGCCCAGTAATACCCGACATTGTGAACATAGCCGTCACCGCGCTGATAATTGCCGATACTGAACGGCAAAAATCCCGAATGGCGGCCCGGTTTGGTGGGAAAAACATAATACGGCACGATGAACAGCGGAAGCTTCTCGACATAAAAGACCACCGGCCGGGCAATAATTTTATCTTCCTGAATCATCTTCATATTTTTCGATTGAAAATGAAAATGCGGCTCTTCGTGGTCGCAGGTGGTATAACAGCCGTCCTCCACGTAGTAAACATCTTTTTCTTCCCTGAATAGTTCTCCGCCCCGATAATAGGCCTGTTCGTACTCCGACCTGGATTTCCGGATCATCCCCTTTTCGGTGTTCATGGAATACTCCAGATATGAACCGAGTATTTCCTCGCTGCCATCCTTGAGCAAAACCGGCCGATAGACAAAAGTCGTATCATCAATCACAGTGGAGTCATCATACGCCGTGACCAGTTCGCGCGCCGTGTTATAATTGATCTTATAGGCCGTTAACGCAACCGTCTTGTTCTTCACGGAAGCATCGCCGTTGAGAGTAATAACCGAATCGGTGAGCGAGTAGCGGATGGAATCAGAAGCATATACTACCGTATCTTCGACAAATGATCTAATCGTGTCTTTGGTTTGATATTTGCCGGTAAAATACTCACCTTCAGCGCCGCCGATCACCTCGACCACCGAAAGTTCACCATTATTCATAAACAGCCTGAGCGTATCGCCCGAGACATTATTTTTAACGATCTCCGTGCTGTCAATGGAACCCGGATTATAGAATGAATAGGCCTGTCCTGAAGCCAGAATATTATCGAGCTGACCATACTTAAAGCGAAAATCTATCTCAGCCGCTTTCAGATTAGTGATATCGAAGACAGTGGAATCTTTTTGGGTCGGCTCCTTGAAATTGCCGACGCCGTTTCCGGAAACCATCACACGTTCAAGCTTCGAGTCTTTGGCATATAGAATCAGCGTGTCGCCGATAATTTCCGACTGACCTCGTATCATTTTGGGGTTTTCCAGCAAAAGCAGTATCTCATCATCGACATAAATGATGGCCCGCCCCGAATTCGATTCCGAGTCCTGCTGCTTGATAATGACATTGCCGTCGGCATAACCGATCTTATTTTTGGATTCTATCGAGATCTTGTCGGCATCGATCTGAGTCACTGCCGACGTGTCCTGGAAATTTATAAAAACCGTCGGCCGATCCCACATTCTGAAAATACTTGAGTCGCGATTATAGAAAGCATTGGTTCCTTTGGCCAGGATGGAATCCATATGAGAAATAAGCACAACCGTATCGCCGATAGCATCGGCCGAGTTACGCCGCAAATCATAGACAACCCGGTCAGCGGCCAGATTATAAACGGTGTCTTCAATATATACATCTTTGACAAGGATGATTCTCTCACCTTTTATCCAGATAGCGGTATCGGCCACAATGGTAGCCGCACCCTGACGAAAAACGGCCCCGGTGATAAAAACAGTGTCCCGGTCAAGACCGCGGATAAATTCAAACGAATCCGACTCCTCCAGGTACAGAGTCTTGTCGGCCGCGACTGCCATCCCGCAAAATAATAAAACTATGAATATGAAAAATCGAGCTGTCCGGTACACTTCAGTCCCCGCTGATTTCTTCCTTGATTATATTGACCAGAGATCGCAAAAACTCTTCCCTTCGCTCGAGCGGGATATTCCCTATTTGCGCGAAAGCCGGGCTTCCGCCCCCCTTGCCGGGATATTTGTCCATAAATAGTTTGGCCACCTTGGCGGCATTGGTCGGTAATCCTTCCGAAACTGAAATCAGCAGCTTGTCATTCGATGATAGAATGGCCACCGAGTCATAGGCCTTTGTGACCTGCATCGCCAGATCCTTCAAATCTTTCGGGTCCTGATCGTCATAGCTCTGGATGACAATTCTGATCCCGCGCACCTCATCCCCTTTTTCCTTGAGCCGTTCCACCTCGATCGGTATCAGCTTCTTATTGAGGGCGGCGATATCCCGGCGCAGTTCCGCATTCTGCTCGGACAATTTGACTACGGCGGCGTCGATACCGGTAAAATGACAGGTGAAGCGACCGGCCAGGTCGGATATGATGGCATGTTTGGCGGAATAGTCATCCAGGGCCTGCAACCCGACCAGGAATGTCACGCGCGTGTGTCCGCGTAATTTTGCGGTGCCGATAATTTTCACCAAGCCTACTTCGGCGCTGAAGCGGCAATGCGTGCCGCCACAGGCGGTATAATCGAACTCCCCGACCTGGATTATCCGGTACTTGCCTTCCAGCTCCGGAATTTTCCTGATCGGCATATTTTTCAATTCATCACGGTTATAATAGGCAATCCGGACAGGATGATTTTCGAGAATTATCTGATTGGCCAGCCGTTCGACTTTATTCATGGTCTCATCATCAATCGCCGCGGCCGACAGCTCGATCGTCGATTCCACTTCACCAAGGTGAGCGCTGACCGTTTCGGCGCCGGCCGCCTCGATAAAGGCGCGTGACAGAATATGCTGCCCCGTATGTTTGCGCATATTCTCCAGGCGACGCTCCCTGTCAATCACTCCTGCAACTTTATCGCCGACCCCGGCTTTCCAATTTTCCACCAGATGAACGACCTCGCCATGTTCATCTTCGAAGACATCAAGAACCGACTCGCCATCGAGGATTCCGGTATCGTGCAATTGTCCCCCCGAATCGGGATAGAAGGCGCTTTTCTTCAAAAGAATCTCATGACCGCGCTCGGAGTGCCGGGCACCCGCAACCGCCGACTCGAATTCAAGCAAATAGGCGTCGTCGTAATACAGTCTTTCACTCATGTTGAGGGCCTTTCATCAGTCCATATCAAATGTCCCGGACAGCGGCAGTCGGATGATCCGAATTTCTTTATAATCCGGGCGTTTTTCAGACTCTTCAGACTGTCCATATTGATTATACATTCATCCAACCGCCCATGGAAATAAAATATATCAACAATTTCGAGTTTTTCCAGCAGATAATCAATATGCCGGAATTTCTTTTTTCGGTGGCGTAGATGCCGCTGCACCCGCATCTGAAGCCCTTTTTGGGCCCGCCCGGTGTAAATATAAAAACCTGTTTCGAAATTTATTATTCCCAATGCGCCAATCCTGACTTTACATGGGCTGTCCAGCCGGGTCACAATCTGATAACAGCCGGAATCCGGCCCGCACTCAGTCAAAACTCAACTCGGTTTGTTCGGGAACAAATCTTCCGGGATTGACAGAATGAAATTCCTTGCCAAGAACAATGAGGTACCACAGCTTCTGACCGGATCTCGAGGCCGCCGCCAGTTGGAACAGCAGGAATTCGATGATAATACCGACCATGCCGCCGATTCCACCGGTCGCCTTTAGCGCCAGCCATTCGACCAACAGCCAGATTATGAAAAACGGCAGGTATGTGACAATATAATAAAGAAACAGCCGACCCAGCCTCGGCTTGAAAAAATCGGCGCCGTGCCGAAGTATTTCCCGCAGATTCTTGCCAGGGTATGCCGCGGATGCGGCCCGGGCCGAGTCGGAAAATATCGACGCCGCCGTCAGAATGAACATCATGATTAAAAACTTCAGCAACATCAACCACAAAACCGATGTCCCCGACATCTGCCCGCCGATCAGGCCGAGAAGATTGACAAAGAACATTCCTGCCGGTATCAGGAGGGCGTAAACAATCAGCATTATTAGCGTGATCTTCATATGGATGAAAAAATTGACGCCCCCCTCGGCAAATAAATCTTTCCATCCCGGATCAGCCAATTTCCTTGAGACCACCAGATAATAAAGCCCGCCATTGGCAAATTGCATTAAAATAGTATAAATTATCAGTCCGATAAAAATCGAGATTATAATCGGCGCGATAGCATCACTTTTCAGCGCTATCAATTCGGTAAAGACCGAGACATCCCAGGATTCGATCAAACTTTTGCCGAAAAGTGAAGTGGACAAAGCCGAATCTACCGTGATGAAAAGCGGCAGGGTCACCAAAAATGCCATGATGGTCTTAAAAATATACAAGTACAGCCAGAGAGATTTAATATTTAAAAGATGCCGAAATTGCGTCAATATCGCACCCATCATAACCCGCCCAGAAAACTGAAGATTGACTCTATCAGAAACATTACTCCCGATGATAACCTGAGGGCCGCGCGGCTGTCGGTCCTATCGGTTATCGAATTATTGGCGAGATTATCGTCAACAGTAATAATATTGTCAGGATCAACGATCACTTCCATGACCGGCGCCGGAAGTCGGAAAATCATTTTTTCGGTCTTCCGCTGCGGCTCCCACGCCTGATCCAGGGTGTCTCCATTGTAAAGAATCATCCTGTAATCGATCGACAGGTTCAACTCGCCCTTTTTCTTGAGGACGAACTCCGATTCATAAGTCACGGAATCGATTTGCTTATTGGCTAGGCCTTTCACGGCGTAATCAATTTGCCCCGCATGGTTAACCAGATAATCGACCGCGCTCTTAATCCCGTCCCCTCCGATCTCGCCCGCCAGCTCGACAAAATCGTCCGGTGTCGGACAGCCGAATTTATAACGATCATAATAACTGTGCCAGAAAAGCATTGATAAAGAATCACCCAGGAGATTATCAAATGTCTCGATCAGAAGCGCCCCGCGCATGTAAACTGTCCCGACATAATCGACATCATCGATGAATTCCGAGGTCGGGCGATTCAATGGGCCGTTATCGGCCGACATTTGCGAAACAAGCCGAACCTGGTCTCTTTCGGAAATCCTGAATCCGGCAAAATCCAGGACATTGGCATCGATCCCCCACACTTTTTCCATAATTTTTAGAGTGAAGACATCGCTGATGGCTTCATCCATCCATGGAGCCGCCGCCTGGTCCGAATATATGGCCCCGTAGAACCATTGATGAAGTGTTTCATGAACCACCAGCACTTCAAATATCCTCATCTTAGCCATGACTCCATGAGATGTATTGAGTGCAATCAGGCCGGGCATTTCGACCCCGCCCGCCGTGACCAGATCAAAAACAGCCAGGGTCAAGCGGTCATATGGATAGGGCCCGACATTTTCTTGCATGAATTCAATGACATAGCCGGCCGCCGTCCTGATTCTCTCGATCACGGGCAGATCGCCCGGACGGTAATAAATAACCACATTGATTCCATCAATGGAAGTGGAATCAACCTCGAAATCAGGCGCCAGCACCAGGCCGAAATCATGAGCCGGGCCGAACGAAAAATGATTTGTCACCAGCGAATCATCCGCTGCGATTATTTCAGGCGGCACGGCCGAAGCGATTTTTAGATTGCCCGGCAGGCGCAGATTAATCTCATATTGATAAAAATTGCCGACCAGTTCCGCGAAGGAATTATAATCCGGATTGTACCATGAACCGTCCTCCTGAACGATTGCCGGATATGGAAACCAGCCGTCCAGAAAATAATTCCCGCCAAAGGTCGACAAGCGGTCGCCCCGCTCCGGCAAGCGGGTACGGAAATAAACATCGACTTGTCCGCCGTTAATATTTTTCCCGGTCTTTGATCGATAGACCGCCCGCGTGTATTCGACCGTCACACCGTTTGTGATGTTGTTTCCATCCAGCAGAATTGAATCCAGGACCATCTCGCCCCATTTCCCTGAACTCTTTAATTGCTCCCTGAGAATTTTCTTCTCCAGTAAGTATGGAGAATCTTCGGAAGCATAGACATTGGGGAAAAGCTGAAGCTCGAAGGAAGACAGATCCGGCGACATCGGAAGAACAAATGTCACCGAACCGCTGATATCTTTTCTAAGTGTATCCAGGGATGCATCGACCCGGAGAGTATCAAAAGCAAAGGCGTTCCCGGCAATCAAAAGCAAAATGGCCGGGATTATTCCTGCCGCTTTAGATAACATCATTGACAAGCGATCCAATTCCTTCGATTCTGACTTCGATCCTGTCCCCGGGCTGCATCGGCCCGATGCCGGAAGGCGTTCCGGTCGAAATTAAATCGCCCGGATGAAGGGTCATGACCTTGGATATGAAAGCAATCAGCGTCGGAATGGGAAATATCATCATCGACGTCCGCGCCGACTGCCTTAATTCGCCGTTTAGATATGATTCAACCTGAATATCTTCATATTTAATTTTATCGACAATCCACGGCCCGACCGGACAAAAGGTATCAAAGCCTTTGGCCCGGGTCCACTGGACATCCTTTTTCTGCAAATCGCGTGCGGTGACATCGTTGACGCAGGTGAAGCCGAAAATATAATCCTCAGCCTCGATAGCGGCCACATTACGGCATTCTCTTCCAATCACGACACCCAGTTCGCCTTCATAATCGACGCGCGCCGCCATATCGGGATACTCGATTCTCCTTCCGGGACCAAGTAATGCCGAGGGCGGTTTGAGAAACAGCACCGGCTCTTCGGGAATTTTGTCGGCCGACTGCGACTCTTTGACATGCTCTTTATAATTAAGCCCGACACAGACTATTTTGCTCGGCTCCACCGGCGCCAGCAACCTTACAGAAGAAGGATCGTAAAATCGCCCGGTCGCTTCATAGGCATGAACCGGATTGCCGGTAATCTTCTCGATTCGTCCCTCTTCCAGTTTCCCCCACAGACTCCCCTCCGCGGCTTCAAATCTGATATATCTTTCCATCAGCCCGTTTGCATCTCCTTTAAATGTTCATACAGGCACAAGCCGTTGGCATTACTGTTATATCCGCCCTCCAATATCGACAGAACCATGCCCTTACAATGCTTGTTCGCTACATCAACCAGTCTTTCGGTCATTCGACCGAAGGCCTTTTCCGTCAGCATCATGCCACCCAGCGGATCATCCCGATGTGAATCGAATCCGCAGGATATTATTATAAACTCCGGATTATACCGAGTCAATCCAGGAATTACTTTAGTTTCAAATTCATGCAAATATTTTTCATCGCCGCAGCCGCCGGGAAGCGGAATATTAAGAGTATATCCGGTTCCCGCTCCGGAACCGCGTTCGGCGCCGGCGCCCGAACCGGGGTAAAAAGGATATTGGTGCAGGGAGACAAAAAAGAGGTCATCACGTTCATAAAAATAATGCTGGGTGCCGTTGCCGTGATGAATATCCCAATCGACAATCGCGACCCGCTTAAGACCACCCTTTTTTATCAGGTATTCCGCCGCCACCGCGACATTATTTATGAGGCAAAATCCCATTCCATGATCAAATTCGGCGTGATGCCCCGGAGGCCTTACTGCCATAAAAATCCGCCGGTATTCCTGCCGAATTATGGCTTCCGCGGCGCCTATTGCCGCCGAGGCCGTTTCCATGGCGGCATAAAATGAACCTTTGGATAGATAGGTATCACCATCGAGATACCCGCCGCCTTGGGAAGATATGTCCTGCATCCGCCTTAAATAATCCCGGCTGTGGACCATTTCGATACAGTCGGTTTCAATGGTGGCAGGCGTAATTAATTCCAAATCCCCCGCAATATCCGATTTTAATATGAAATCAACCGCCGGTTTAAGGCGAAGGGCATTTTCCGGATGACCTGATGGCGCCGGATGTTTCGCTTCCTGAATCAGTGTAATCAGACCAACTTCCATGATATTATCAAGTAAAGACAGATGGGACCGACTGTCAAGATAATAGACAAGTTACAACTTTTTTGTTTTCCAGTTCCCCTTTTTGAACCACAGGGCCAGGACAATGGCTTTGGCAAAAGATGTAATCGTCAAGGTCCACCAGATCCCGTTAATTCCGACATCAAGAGTGAAACATAATAAATATGCCAGAGGCAACCTGGCTATCGAGCCGGGAATAGATACCAACATCGGCGGCAGCGTGTTCCCGGCCCCGGTGAAGGCTCCTTCCAGCGTAATTTCTATCCCCATAAAGACTTGCGAAAGACCAAGAATGAACAAATAATCGGCCGCTATGGCCACTGCCGCCTGGTCCGATGAAAAGATACCGGCGATAAACTCCGGAACTGTCACGAAGAATACCGAAACTATGAAGGTAATAACCGCGACAATTCCCACCGAACCCCAGGCGCATCTGGCCGCCCGATCCGGCTTGCCCGCCCCCAGATTCTGACCCACCATGGTTGACGCCGCCATGGAAAACCCAAAGGTCGTCAGAAAAGACAGGGCCTCCATGCGATTGCCGATCCCCATCGCCGCCCCGGCCGTATCTCCGAAGTGATGAACGATCTGAATAATGAACCAGTAGACCACGACGAAGATTATATTCTGCAATGAAATCGGAATCCCGATTTTGGCGATTTTAAGCATCGCTTTGAAATGTGGTTTGGTGCGATGAAGCCCTGCCAGCGAAAAATCAAGCCTTCCTCTTAAAATAAGAGTCAAAAAGACCAGGGAAGCTATCGAAACCGAAATGGCGGTGGCCAGGGCCGCACCGGCCACGCCCATTGCCGGAAATGGCCCCCAGCCAAAGATAAAAAGCGGGTCGAGAAACAAATTCAAAACCGTGCCGGTGGCAAAGGCTATGGTCGGTGACTTGGTATCTCCCGAGGCCCGGAAAATCGAACCCAGGGAATCATTGATGAATAATATCAGGATGGCTATAAAAAATATCCTGAGATACGGTATTCCCAGTTCCACGACCTGCGGGCTGGCTTTCATGAATGACAGAACATCGGGAGTAAAGATAAAGCCGACCACGCTGGCCATCAGGCCGACGCTGATCGCCATTATTATCCCCTGGCGCGAATAGAACGAGGCATCTTCCATTTTTCCGGCCCCGATAGCTCTCGCTATTATGGCCGTCAGTCCGGTCACAATAATGGCGCTCACGGCAAACAGCGTCCAGGTGACAATCATCGATGTGGTGATGGCATCCTGCTCCGGTGTTCCCAGAAAACCAACCCAGAAATAGTCGGTTATATTTAGCGCAAACTCCAGGGCCATGGCGGTCACCACCGGCCAGGCCAGCCTGAGGATTGTCGACAGAATAGGACCGTCGGTTATATGTTCAACTTTCGCCATATCTTAATCAGGTCTCTGAATTACATGGGAATTTCGCCGCTTTGCCGAATATGCCCGAAGAAGAAATACTAATCCCGGGAAATAACCGGCTCCTTCGAATAATCCTGCACCAAGCTGATAAAATCAGGATAATGATCGGAAATGAGTTCAAAATTATCAAGCGTTGACCAGCCCTGCCCCGACAGCGACAGGACAAAAAAGGCCAGGGCAACTTTGGGATTCAGAAACGGCCCAAAATCGGCGCCGGTTATTTCATTGGTGCCCTCTATTACCAGTCCATCTTCCAGTATTCCGCATTTTACATTAATCTTTTCGAGATTCCCGGCAATCTCCACGAAAGGATCGATTCCCCACTCGGAAAACTCGCGAACTCCCCTGATTATCGAAGTCCCCGTTCCCAGCGAGGCCATCGCCGCCATAAACGGTATGTCTTCGATAAGGGCCGCCGCCTGCTCCCCGGCTGTCTTGCGGACCTTGAGCTCGGCTCCTTTTAAGGTCACCGTGCCGAACTGAATGCCGTCAACCGCCTTGCGGTCGGTGATGACCGGCTCGATGCCACAGGCCTTCAAATAATTGATAAACTTCGTTCTTACTCTGTCCAGCGGAATACCGTCGAAAGTAATATTTTTCTTATTCAATATTGCCAGCGCCATCAGGGCGGTTATCATGTCCGAATCGGGCGGCAGGTCGATCTCGAACCCCTGCAACTCCGTATTGGACGCCAGCCTGATTTCCTGCCTGTAATCCACTCCAGTCGTTCTAACTTTTTTTCGCGGGTCATTGGGATCCGGTTTAATAATCGGCTTGGGCCGGTCCATTTCCAAACCCGTACCGAATCGCGCGACATAATTCTGGAAAATGTCATTGGTAATCCGAATTTCACGGATCAGAACCGATTGTCCCGACACCAGCCCGAACATCAGCAGGCAATTTTTCAAAAATGACAACGATGATGTAATTCGAATGTCGATCGGAAACTCGGCCGCGGCCCTTATTACCACCGTCCGCGAATCGGCTTCATGAAAGATGTCAATCCCGTTGGCATTAAGGACCTCGACGATGCTGTCAATAATATCATGATTGACGACTTCGGAATACTTTAAACAACAGGAGCGATTCAATCCCGTCAGCATGCCCAAAATCAATGACAGCGTAAAAATTCCGCCCTTGTACTCCAGCGTATCATCTTCCGGGACATTCAGCTTCCGGTCTGCCTCCACCGTAATTCCGTTGTCATCATGGCTGAATTCAACACCCAGCTTCTTTAGAAAGCCGATGGTCCGGTTGGTATCGACTCCGGTTCCGGCATTTCTTATTACCGTCTTTCCCTTCGCCAATGCGGCCAGCATCAGAGCCGCCTGAGTCGCATTGTGGTCTCCTGAAAAGGACAGATAGGGGGGGATTATTTTAATCGGATATATTCTTGTATTCATAATTACAATCTACATTTCATCGGGGGCCTCGATCCCCATTAAATACAAACCTTCCTGAATGACAATTTTCACCGCCTTGACCAGCGCCATGCGGGTCGCCGACAGCTCGGGATCATCGGATATAATTTTGTCCATCCGACCCGTGTCATCCTTGCGCTGATACACTTTATTAAAGGCCCCGGCCAGTTCAATTAAATGGGAACCGATCAGGTATGGCTCATAATTACGCGCCGCCTCGTTGATTGTTTCCGGAAATTTATAGAGTAAATCAAGAACGCGATGTTCTTCCGGATTATCCAGCATCGAATAATTAACCTCAGCCGACGACTCGATATCATAATGCCGCAGCAGCGAGGACAGCCGGGCATGGGTGTACTGCAGATACGGCCCCGTCTCTCCCTCGAAATTAAGAACCTCATCCCAGTCGAAATTGATATCTTTCATGCGGCGGGCCGACATATCGGCAAATAACACCGCCCCGATGCCAATCTGCCGGGCGGTCTGGTCGATCAGCTCCAGATTCGGATTTTTCTCGGCGATCTTTTCGCGGGCGAGCGTGATCGCTTTATCCAGGACATCATCGAGTAAAATAATATTTCCCCTCCGGGTGGACATCGTCTGATCCTTGAATTTGATCCATCCGAATTCAACATGTTCCAGATTTTGCGAGCAGCGCTTTTCCGGCGGAACATTTTCCGCTTCTTCAAGCAATTCAATGACCTTGAAGACCTGCTTGAAATGATCCCGCTGGGCGGTCCCGACTACATATAAAGCCTTGTGAAAATTAAAAGTCTCCCAGCGGTACACGACTCCGGTTATATCGCGGGTGGCATAAAGCGTGGCTCCGTCGCCTTTGGCCAGGATACATGGCGGTAGCCCGAATTTATCGAGATCGACAATCAGCGCCCCTTCCGAAATCCGGGTCAACCCTGCTTTATTTAATCTTTCGACCACCTCCGGCATTTTTTCGTTGTAGAATGACTCTCCGGTAAAATAGTCGAAATGGATGCCGAGCATTTTATATGTTTCCTTGAAGGCCTCCAGTGAGACTTCCTTGAACAAATTCCATAGATGCGCCTCATCATGCTCACCCTGTTCCAGTCTTCGAAAAGCTTCACGGGCCTCATCGGCTAGGGATGGATCGGTTTCTTCTTCTCTATGAAATCTCACATACAAATCATAAAGCTTGAGAACGGCGTCCCTTTCAAGATCCTCTTCCCGTCCCCATTTCCGGAAAGCGACAATCATTTTCCCGAACTGCGTTCCCCAGTCACCGAGATGATTTATGCCGATTGATTTATATCCCAGTTTCTCGAATATCCGGTACAGCGAATGCCCCAGCGCCGTCGTCCTGAGATGCGCCACGCCGAAAGGCTTGGCAATATTGGGCGATGAAAAATCGATGACGATATTTCTGCCGCCGCCTTCATTCGATGAACCATAATCCTCGTCCTGGCTGATGATCAGGGGAAGTGTCGCCGAGGCCAGCGCCTCGGTGGCAATTCGGGCATTATTGAACCCGCCCACCGCGGTAAAACTCAGAAATGAGTAATCATCATTATCTCGGGTAATGCGATTTTGAGCTTCGGCCAATTGCTTATTAAGTTCCATCGGATTTTTGCCGATTTCTTTGGCCGGCGAAAACAGCGGCAGGGCGGTATTGCCCATCTCCGGTTTCTTGGGAGTTTCGAGCATCTCATACAGTCGCCCGCCATCGAATAGATAATGATCGGGTTGCTCTTCATAAAGCGAGGGCAGCAATTCAATGAATGCTTTAGCCGTACATTCGGAAATCGCAATTTTGAATTTATCTTTTGTCATCTTTTTTCCAATTCAGGAGTTGAAAACCAATCGACTCTCCGACCATCTTTATTTCAAAATATGATTTGTCATGCCAGTTTTTTTCGAATTCCACACCCAGCTCCCGATAAAGACCGGCCGCCAAATGTTTTTTTTCCAGACCGATTCTCTCGGCAAGCCGAGCCGCCTCGAAACGGAATCCGGCGCCGTCGGGGACAGTCTCGACCACCAGTTCATAAACCAACTTCGGATCAATGCTCAAATCGGGATAAAGCTCCCGCAGAATAAAATGTATCTGCCGGGCGACCTCATCCTTTTCCAGCTTGAATTTTATCTTAGCCATTATCCGCCATTATTACTTTAAAACCGCTGTCTGTTTTCCGTTCCGAGTCCCTGAAAAATATATAATACAAAATTGAAGAGAGCATGTAAAGCCCTGCCGTAATCATTAACGGCAGTGTATAGCCGTAAGCCTCGATCAGCCGGCCGCCGACAACGGTTGATACCATCCATGAAGAATTCCACCCAAACATAAATAAAGCATTGACAAAGGCTTGCTCGGATTCATCGACCACCTCCATCCCGAAATTGGTTCCGATCGGCTGCCCCAGATTCATCAGCCCCCCCCTGATAAGAAACGCAAAAAAAGCCAACTCCAGCGAATATGTATAGGCCAGGACCACCATAAACGGGATGGAAATCACCTGTGTCCAGACCAATGATCGAACCATGCCCAATTTACGGGCCAGAACCGGGCCGGCCAGAATACCAAGGAACATGGTCGCGTGGACCGCCGTAAAAAACAGACCGATCTTATCGGGAGGCTGCCCGAAACGGTCCCGAAAATAGAGATTGAGAAACGGAATAATCAGCCCGGCACCTAAACCGACCACAAAATATGGTAAAAATAGTCTGGAGTAAAGCCCCAGCCGGCTTTTCAGCAAAGATAACGAAAATATAGCCTTTTTGTCTTCGGCGGCCGGATCGGCCGCCTTTATCATCGCAAATGGAATCAAGGATGTCAGCCCCAATCCGATACTCGCCACAAAGGTCCAGCGATAAGCAGAAATCATTCCTCCTATCATCGGAGCCAGCGTGGTCACCATTTTGCCGAATAATATGGAGCCAAAGATGCTGGCCAGAAGTGATACCCCGAATGATAACGAAAAAACATAGGTTCTTTCTTCCGGCGTCGTGTTTCGCATAAAAAAAGGCGCCGCCGCCACCCGATAAAAAGTCGTGGCGATACCGGCTGTAAATGAAACGACAATCAACCATGAGGACACCGGCAGCCAGGTCAGGACATAAATCGATAAAGCATACATGGCAGTACTTATCAGGAGAATCTTTTTGAGTTTTATTCGCCGCAGGATAAATGCCGCCGGAATCGAAGTCAGGGTCATCCCGACCGCGCCGGCTGATAATACGTTTCCGATAAATGATTCCGCCGCACCCTGCTCTCGAAGATAAAGATTAAGCAAAAGCTGGTAACCGGCAAAAGTCAGTCCGATCAGAAATGAGGCAGCCAGATATAGGCGGACGTTTCGAGAAAAAAGCTGCAGATGACGCCAATAGTCGGCAATTCCTGCCGATGTTTTCCCGAATATATTGCGCCCCGCTGTATTATTCCATTCGACCGACAATTTTGATACTCCATTGAGTTTTATTCGGCGTCAAATAGATACTCGCCCTTGCAGATAAATGCAACCGGCCCGGTCAAGTAAATATTATCATCCTTTTCGGACCAGTCGATATAAAGGGACCCGGCAGGAAAAACGACTTCAACCTTGCGATTTATATAGCCATTAACAACACCGGCAACAACCGCGGCCGCCGCGCCGGTACCGGACGATCCGGTCGCGCCCGCACCGCGTTCCCAGTCATTCAGAACGACTTTGGACCGGCTGACAATATTGACAAACTCCACATTGGTGCGATGCGGGAAGTATTTACTGTGTTCAATTATCTTACCCAGTTCCTTCCAGTCGAAATCAAACCTGTCCACGAACAGAACCGTATGCGGATTGCCGACAGACAAGACGGTTACGGGAAATTTCGTTTTTTCAATTTCGATCGGGGCATTGATATGAAACTTCCCATTTGATTTCATCGGCACCCGTTTCGTCTCAAAATCAGGTTTGCCCAGAGAGACTTTGATGGAAAAACCTTTCGAACCGCTTTTAATAATCTCCGCATCGGCAATTTCATCATTGATTTCAAAAGCAAGTTTTTTCTTTCGGGCGTAATTGCTGTGGAAATATGCCGCTACAATTCTGAGTCCGTTGCCCGATTTTTCGGCCCAGGAACCGTCGGAATTGAAAAGGTCAATGCAACAATCGGCACGGCGGCTTTTTGTCAATACCAGGATACCGTCGGCGCCGACGCCGAAACTGCGATTGCAGATTTTTTCGGCAAGCTTATTATAGTCCGGCACAGCGGGGCGTTTCTTCATCAGATCGATGATTAAAAAATCATTGCCCAGACCGTGATATTTGTAAAATTCAATCTTTTTCATGAGGCTCAAGATATAGTTTTAATAATATTTGTAAAGCAAAAAGCCCCGCACAAAGGCGGGGCTGAAAACTCGAAATTTAATCGTGTCTCAGGGCAGATTTTCCCTGAACACTTTGCCCAGCCGCTCGATGGCCAGCGTAATTGTCTCCAGTGATGCATTCGAGAAATTCAGGCGGAAAGTGTTGTCACCGGAGCCGTCCGGGAAAAACGGCCGGCCGTAAACATAAGTAACCTTGTTTTCAATCGCCTTGGGAAGCAAATCCCGGCCCGACATCGGCTCCGGCAACTCGCCCCACAGGAAAAGACCGCCTTCGGGGCGCGTCCATTTTATTTCCGAAGGGAAATGCTTGTCCATCAGTTTCAGCATATGATTGCGCTTGGCGCCGTAATTGACAATAATCTTCTTAATATGATCGTCCAGCTTTTCGGCCTGGATATATTTGAATATCATGTACTGTGTAAAAGTATTGGCATGAAGATCGGCGCACTGCTTGACCTTCTCGAAAATATTTATAATTTTTGTCGAGCAATTCATCCAGGCAATGCGCAAACCGGGGGCGATAATCTTGGAAAATGTCCCCAAAGATATCACCGCGTCGCCGCCGAGCGCCTTCATCGATGGAATCGCTTTGCCTGAAAAACGCAGCTCGCCGTAGGGATTGTCATCGACAATCGGAATATTGTACTTAAGGGCCGTCTCTATCAGCGCCTTCTTCCGGTCGGTGCTCATGGTAATCCCGGTTGGATTCTGAAAAGTGGACACGGTATAAATCAATTTGGGTTTATATTTTTTGATGGCATCTTCGACCTGATCCACAATCATGCCGTTTTCATCCATTTCCACCGATGCATATTTGGCCTGGTAGAAATTGAAGGCCTGCAAGGCGCCGACATAGGTGGGATGCTCGGTGATAATATAATCGCCGGGATCGATAAAGGCCCTCGCGCATAATTCAATGCCCTGCTGAGAGCCGGAAGTGATCAGGATATTCTCCAGCTTCGTCTCGGCGCCCGATTTGGTTTCGCGCCGGGCAATGGCTTCGCGCAGCGGGACAATCCCCATCGATAATGAATACTGGGTGGCGGCCGACTGGAATTCATCAATGGCATCAACAGCCGCTTTTTTCAGGTCTTCGAGAGGGAAACTGTCGGGCGAAGGGTAACCGCCGGCCAGTGAAATGACGCCCGGCTGCGAGGAGATTTTCAGAATTTCACGAATGATTGAAGTTTCCAATTTTATCACATGCGGCGTAAAGGGCCATTTCTCCGGAACTGCCCTGGCCGTTTCTTCTGTTAACATTTCTTTATCCATAATTATAGTCCCGTTTTTAGGTTTCTGATTTGGCTTGTGATAAAGATAACAAATAGACCGTCGAAGTCAACCCGGAAAAAGAAAAATCGGATTAAACAGGAAAGCATAAAAATGGGATAAAAAAAGAATGGATTTAATCCGGTTACAGCTTGGTTCCGGCATATTTTATGACCGATTCGCCGAACCGCTCCCGGATCTGATCGATCGCTTTGCTGGTATCTTTGATTTTATTCAAGGCGGAATTTTCAATCAGGCTCAACTGGCAATTCTCAACCTTCTTTTCGAGATGAGATACCCTGATCCCGAGCAGCCTTACCTTGATTCTGGGCCCATAATCTCTCGGTATCAGCCGTTTTGCCGTCTCAAAAATCACCTTGGCCTGATCGGTCGGCTCAGTTAAGGTCCTGTCCCGTGTTATTGTCTGAAAACTCGATGAGCGTATTTTGACTGTTACGGTTCGCCCCCAGTAATTTTCTTTTCGCAGCCGTCTCGCCACCTTATCGGAAAGCCATAATAAGGTCGAATATATTTTGTCGATTTCGGAAAGGTCAGCCAGCATGGTCGTTTCATGCGACATCGATTTATCATTCGGCCGGTTTTCATAATTGTACACCTCCGAACTGTCAAGGCCACAGGCC
Source organism: candidate division Zixibacteria bacterium HGW-Zixibacteria-1 (assembly GCA_002838945.1). Classification (NCBI taxonomy): domain Bacteria; kingdom Pseudomonadati; phylum Candidatus Zixiibacteriota; species candidate division Zixibacteria bacterium HGW-Zixibacteria-1. The sequence goes on along the minus strand of PGXB01000016.1, from coordinate 1,132 downwards.
ACCACCGAGAGCCACTCCCCGTTTTTCCCGAAATGCGCGGTCAACTCCTTTTCTTTTTTGGCCGCCAAGTCGCCGACCGTCCAGATTCCGATTTTGGCCAGCGCCTGCCGGGTCGATTCGCCGACCCCCCACAAAGCAATGACCGGTCGGGGATAAAACAATCTTTTGAAATCATCACGATCCATAATCGTCAACCCGTCCGGCTTATTCTCTCCCGACCCCATCTTGGCAATCAACCTGGTCGGGGCAATGCCGACCGAACAGGTCAGCGACAATTTCTCTTTTATCTCCGCTTTCATTTGTGCTACCAGGTTTTCCACCGTTCCGAAAATCCGATGACAACCGGTCAAATCCAGAAAAGCCTCATCGACAGAAAATGGTTCCACTATCGGCGAGTAATGCTCGAATATTTTTTGAAGCATCGCCGAGGTGTACACATAGCCCCGCATCGTTCCCGGTATAAACACCGCCTGCGGGCACAGTCTCTTTGCCTGCGTGATCGGCATCCCGGAATGAACCCCGAACTTGCGCGCCTCATACGAGCAGGTCGAGACCACCGAGCGATGTCCCAGGAAGCCCCCGACAATAACCGGCTTGTCTTTCAAATGGGGACAGTTTCGGACCTCGAAAGCGGCGAAAAATGCATCCATATCGACATGCATAATCACCTTGTCCCATTCTTTTGTACGGTCTATTCCACCCATATTTTGCTTATCACCCAGCTTGTCTGGCGCTCATCGAACGTCAGTTGAAAGAAATTCGAGGAGCTGTCGACCACCGCATAATGATGCACTTTATAGGCGCCTATATCGGTTTTCCAGTCGCCGGTCACTTCGCTGATTTTGTACACCCGGTTATTCCAGCGAAACCTGACCGGCTTCATCTTGTGGTTTTCGAACAATGCCACCACCTCGACCGGCTCATCCATATCCTGGTACATCTATGTCAACTCCTTGATGCCATTCAAAATGCCTCACACCATCCCGCTTATTCTCACCACTGCATCGAAACATGAAAATTTGTAGGTCAGGAGTGATCTTGCCCCAATTTAGTGGACACTTTGAGTAGGTTGGATTACATTTAATCCAGGAGGTGTCCTGATGGAAAAGCGGCGTAGATTTGATCGATCTTT